>CALBPU010000062.1 GCA_937899395.1 uncultured Fretibacterium sp. | reverse complement strand
AATGAAAGTTTAAAACGTGGCAAAAAAGTCATAGAAGAAGAAAATATCAGCTTAAATAAAAATCTTGAAGATATGAGAAGTAAAGGAAAATTAGCTTCTAAAGATTTATCTATTGACACTACTGATGATGAACAAGGAAATAAAGTGTTTCTTACTGCTGATGAAAATCATAAGTCTTAGAATGATTATGTTTATGATATAATGAAGAACTCTATTTTATAGATGGAATCTATAATAAATGAACATAGTCTTAATTTAAATGATGATCAATTATTTGAGAAAATGGTATTAAGTAATTAGAGATATATGGCTTTAAAAGACAGTTTATTTGATAAATCTTATATTACTTAGTATTATGATGATTTTCAACAAATAGTTAGTGATATATATAACATAGAGAAAAAAATTCAAGATTTGTTGGAGGTTTTCGTCAAGGGTAATTACAACCGCAAAGTAAATCTGACTGTTCAAGGTACAACCATGCACAAAGAGGACGCTGAAGAGTTTGAAAGAATTATCGAGCCTTATGAAAAATTGGAAAATATCTCAGTCATACGAAAGCCGTTAATCGGTGTTGAGTGGCAGCGTGCGGTACTGAATGTTGACGCTCTTTTAATTGTGGAGAATGACAGACTGATTCAGATGGAAAACGGCGCAAAAATGAAAATTGCCGATGCCTATAAAAAGGTTGATGAAGTTTTGAGACAGGCTGTTCAAGGCGTTACTGACCTTATAACTCAAAACGGTTTCATTAATCTTGATTTTGCTGATATTAAAGCGATTTTAACAGGAGCAGGCACAGCGATTATGGGAATGGGTGAAGGTGAAGGAGAAGACAGAGCAAAGAAAGCAGCTCAAAACGCAATAACATCTCCGTTAATGACAGTTCCTGTTACAGGAGCAAAAGGAATTTTGTTAAACGTTACTACAGGAAACGAAATTATGCTCGGAGAAATGGCAGATGCAGCCCGTATAATCGAAGAAACAGCAGATCCTGACGCACAGGTTATCTGGGGTCATGTCTTCGATGAAACACTCGGTGAAAAAGTTCACGTAACATTAATCGCTACATTCCCTGAAGATGTCGGAGGAAATGCCAGACGTGCAACAACAATTCAAAATCCCGTACAAAGAGCTGCTGCACAACCTCAACCTAATGTTCAACAGCCTGTACAACCTCAGCCGCCTCAGCCTCAAAGCATTAAAACAACAAATACAATTTGGGACATTTATAAATCCAACAGAGTAAGGCAGCAAGCTCAGGCAGTTGAAGAAGCACGCTTAAATTTGCCCAATGATGACGGAGCGTTTCCGGGACTTCAGAAGAAATTTTACGATCAGCCTTCATTATACAGACGGCCTCGCAAGGATTAAAAACAATGTCGAGACGTTCAATAGCCAGAAGAGAAAATAAAAAGCGCGGTGTATTGCCTTCATTCGGAGATATTATTCTCCCTGTTGTCAGTATTGCCGCTGTAATTCTGCTTATAATTGCGGGAAGACAATTTTTTATTAATGGCTTAAAAACTTCTCCGGAAATTTCTTCAACAAGGGCTTATGCCGAAGCACCTGCTTTAATTGCTGAACGTGAGAAAAAAAATGAACCTGAAAATTTATCGCTTTCTTTAGAGACGGTATCAAAAGAAGCTGAAGTTTCTGATGATAAATTGCAAGATGATTTTCTTGCTGTTGCTGTTCAGACTTTGGAGAGCGAAAAAAATAAGCCCGTTCAACAAAATATTGCTGCGGTTACGCCTAAACCAACTCAACCTGTAAAAATTGAGAAAAAAGTTTCTGAAACTCCTAAACCAAAACCCGTTTCAATTCCAATGAATAAACAATGGCGGGTTCAAATTGGAGCATATACAAGTAAATCAGGGGCTCAAGAGGCCGCGAAAAAAATTAATCAGGCAGGTTATAAGGCTATCGTTTATCAAAATCCCGCTTCAAAACATTTCAAAGTATGGGTTCAAGGCGGAATTACCAAAAAAGATGCTGAAAGAGTTGTATCAGCAATGCAAAAACTTGGTTACAAGGGAAGCTTTTCGTTTCCACCGGCAAAATAAATTTATATTAAGAGGCAGGGAACAATTAATTAAAAATCCCTGTCTTATTTTTTTATGATCATGATTACAAAAAATTTTGACACTCTTGAAGAAATCTTCTACTCTCACTCAACTAACAAAATAATTCCGGGTCTTGAAAGAATAAAAAGATTATTATCGAGGCTAGGAAATCCTCAAAACAGTTTTAAGTCAATCCATATCGTCGGCACTAACGGTAAAGGTTCAACAGGAGCTTTTATTTCGTCAGTGTTTAAGGCTTCGGGATATAAAACGGGATTTTATTCTAGCCCTCATCTTGAAAGTCCCGGAGAAAGATTATTGATAGACGGAAAACAATTAACTCCCGAAGAATGGATTAACGCCGCCGAAGAGGTCGTGAAAAATATTTTTCCTGATGAAGATTTGCCCTCATATTTTGAACTTTTAACGGCATGTGCGTTTTATCTTGCTCGTGAAAATAATATTGAAGTCGGAGTTATTGAGGCAGGTTTAGGAGGAAAATTCGATGCTACAAATGTTATGGACAATACAATTTGCTCGGTTATAGCTTCGATTTCGATTGATCATACGGAATATTTAGGGACGACACTTGAGAGCATAGCAGGAGAAAAATTTGCTGTTGTGAAAAAAAATGTTCCTGCGTGTTTTTCGGGTGTTGATGAATCTTTGATACCGATGTTCAAAAATTTTTGCGCCGAAAAAAATTCCATTCCTTTTATCGTATCTGAAAATGTTAAACTATCTGACATAAAAATTTCTCCAGAGGGAAATGTATTTGGTTTTCAATCGCAAAAATTAAACCTCAAAGAAGTTCACACTGTATTAATCGGCAAATATCAAATTAATAATGCTGCGTTGGCGTTGTTAAGTTTGTCATGCGTTAAAGATTTATTTCCCAAAATGACGGACGAGAAAATTTACGAAGGAATGAGAAATGCGACATGGCCTGGAAGACTTGAAATAATTTCGAGAGAGCCGTTAATAATTTTTGACGGAGGACATAATTATGACGGAGTAAAGCAATTATGTGAAAGCGTTAAAAGTTTATGGCCTGATAAAAAAATCGGAGTTGTTTATACGGCAATGAGGGATAAAAATTTTATGGGCTGTCTTGAACTCTTAAACAAAAATTTAAGCCCTTCAATTTACGTTACGACAGTTTCTAATATGGCAAGGGCTTTAACTCCTGAAGAACTCGTTCACAGTGCAAAAAAATTTACGTGGCAAAATATTCCTGAAGGATTTAACGAGCCTGTTGAAGCTGTGAAAAAAGCTGCTAATGATGAAAATGATGTCGTCATTGTTTGCGGAAGTTTGTATTTGATAGGAGCGCTTAAAATGGAAATAAATTCTGGCCATGTATAATAAATTCAAAAGGAGTGAAACAACATGAATGAAGCTAATGTAACGGAAATTGAATTTGTGCCCAGAGAAATGTTCGATCTCCATATTCAAAATTTAAGGGATAGGGCAAACTCTGACGAAAAAATTAACGATACTCGAATAACTGCGCTTGAAAGATTGCTTGATGATAGATTTGATATTTTGCAGGCAATTATGGAAAAAAATCTTGCAGAACATAAATCTATCGCCAGCGATATGAGAGTTGAAGTTAGTACACTCAGCGGCGAAATTAAGAGGCTTGACACAAAGATTGACGGTGTTCAAACGTACCTTGACACAAAGATTGACGGTGTTCAAACGTACCTTGACACAAAGATTGATAGCGTTCAAACGTACCTTGAAGAAAAGATTGATGGTGTTCAAACTCGTCTTGACATAAAGATTGATAACGTTCAAACTTATCTTGAAGAAAAGATTGACGGTGTTCAAACTCGTCTTGACACAAAGATTGATAGCGTTCAAACTTATCTTGAGGAAAAAATCGAACACACTACTGACACTCTAACAGTTGCGATTAACGGTCTTGACTCTCGTATAACCGATATGAAAGATGAACAGAATAAAATTCTCACAAAATTTGGAATTGGAGTTGCTGTTTTTGTCGGAGTGGTTCAAGTTATTGTTGCGGTTATTTTGAATTTTTGGAAATGAAATTTTAGGGAGGTTTTAATCTCCCCTTTATTCTTTGGTTATCTCTGAATAATTATCCTTTACAATACATACTGCTTTCATTGGAAGTTTTATAACAGTTTCGGGTGAAGGATTAACGGTTGAAATCCATTCCGAAACAGTAACATGCCCTTTAATATCAGGCGGGGTTATTATTCCAATAGGTAAGGCGTTACGTTCCCTGAAATATTCAAAGAGGTCTTTAATTGTTTTACCTTCAAATTCATTAGGTGCATCAAATGAAGCGAAGCTGTGCCCTTCATCTGCTGTTGACAAAATATCACGTATAAACGCCGAAATACCTTCATTATGAGTACACATCGCCGTTATATCAGCTATGAGACTGTCTGTATATAAAATATCATCAACATGAGCATATCTTGCATAACGTTCATTTTCAGGATCGTGAAGTTCCATTACCGTATAAACTTCAGGAGCCATAGCCTCAATAGCAAGTCCTATTAATATTGAATGCGAATCATCATCGCCGAAATTAGGATCTCCTAAAATTATTGCTCCCTGTGCTTTTTCAATTCCTGCTTTAATTAAAATCTCACGTTCTGAAGGATTGCCCTGCACAAAAAATACATCGCTGCTTAAATTATTTGGCCTCTCTTTTGCGATTAAGGCAATTTCACGTCCTGAAGCTTCCAATTCACGAATTAAATAAACTCCTCTTCCGTTCCAGCCGCATATAACTACGTGGCCTTCAAATTTGCAACTGTTTATTCCCATCATATCCCCTAACATTCTTTTTAACTGACTGTTTATTAATCTCTGCATTACTTCGGCAAACACTACCCCGAATAACGCCACTCCGAAAATCGAAAGCAGGAAAACTATTATTCGTCCGCCGAAAGTTCTGGGAGAAGCAGCAAATTCTCCCTGACCGATTAACGTAAATAAAACACTCCATAATGAATCAATATATGAACCCGTAAAATTTTTTTCCTGCCACCAAACTAATAAAGCACAACCGAATAACAATCCCAAAAATAATGCAAGCGAACCTATTAATCTGTGCTTAAACTTTTTCGAGAATGCTATTCCTCGTTTAGCGTTTTTTACGGTCTTAATAAATTTTTTTGCTGACATCTTTTATACTAGTCCAAAAAATCTTTAAGTTTCTTGCTTGGCTGTCGTAATTTTCGGAGTGCCTTAGCTTCTATTTGTCTTATCCGTTCACGAGTTACATTAAATTTTTTCCCGACCTCTTCAAGTGTATATGAATGTCCGTCCTCAAGTCCGAATCTGAAATGCAAAACTTCCCTTTCACGTTCCGAAAGAGTATCTAACATATCTTCAATTTGTTCATGTAATAAATGTCCTGCGGCTGCTTCATCAGGGCTTGGGAGTTCGTGATCCTCTATGAAGTCTCCTAATTGGCTGTCCTCTTCTTCTCCGATTGGGGTTTCAAGAGATACAGGGAGCTGTGAAATTCTGCGGATTTCCTCAACACGTGAAGGCTCTATTCCCATTCTTGCAGCGATTTCCTCGTCCGAAGGTTCGCGTCCGAGTTCCTGAACTAATGTTCTTGAAATCCTGACCATTTTGTTAATAGTCTCGACCATGTGAACAGGTACACGAATTGTGCGGGCTTGGTCTGCTATAGCACGGGTAATTGCCTGACGTATCCACCATGTTGCATAAGTGCTGAACTTAAAGCCTCGTTTATAATCAAATTTTTCGACAGCTCGAATTAATCCTAAATTTCCCTCCTGAATTAAATCTAAGAACAACATTCCTCGTCCGATATATTTTTTCGCAATACTGACAACGAGTCTTAAATTTGCGTCAATTAATTTTTTCTTCGCCTCAGTGTCTCCTGCCTCCATTCGTTTTGCTAAATCAACTTCTTCAGCAGCAGTCAATAATGAGACCTTTCCGATTTCCCTTAAATACATTCTTACAGGATCAGTTAAAGGTATATCATCGAGTTTTGAAAGTTCGCTGTCAACAGTAGGTATATATTCATCGCTAGAATTTGATGAAGAAGGAATTTTTCCTATGTTCGATTTATCTACGACATCAATTCCCATTTCCTGTAAATTTGTAAAAATGCTGTCAAGAGTATCGGCATCCCAACTTTCTACAGGTAAATGTCTTTCAATGTCATCACCTGTTACATATCCTCTTCCGCTGCTTTCACCGGCTATTTTGCGAAGTTTCTCATTTGTTTTCGATTTAGTGCTTGTACCTTGAAAATTATCTTTGAAATTAGAAACTTTTTCTTTATCATTCGATTTTTTTGATGCGTTATTTTTTTGTACAGTCAAAATTAATTAACACTCCTTTACTGTATCGCTACAGATATTCCTAGAAACTGGGGAAAATCTGCTCGCGATGAACCACCGACAATTTCTTTCGTGCCGTTATATTCAAATTCTGAAATAATTTGGCTTATCTTTAAGGCTGTAGGATTTTCATTTTCCCAGCCTACTGAAAATCTATCATATCCAAATTTTTCGGCATAATACGCTAAATCTGAAGAGCCTGTAAATTTTTTGAACTCATATAAAATCATTGCGAGGTCGTTCAAATATTCTGTTCCGTCATAAAAAGGATCATCACTTACTATAGCTATTGCCTTTGCATTGCCTTGAAAAATTCCGTGGCTTCTGAGTGAACAATTAGCTATTCCGGCAAAAAGATTTTTTGAATCTTTAGAGCGTGCAAGAGAAAGAATTACAGCTCTCTCAAGTTTCTCAGAAAATCCCAACAACAAAAAGAAACCCAAATTAAATGAACCCCCCGCTCCATACTTGAAAAAATTTTCACGGGGAAGACTTCCCACACAACCGATCAAAGGTGAGGCCACGAAAAAAAATTCGCCTTCCAAATCCAGACATAATGCGGCGATTTCCTTTAATGTTTTATCATAAAATCTGTTTACTGAGACCGGCTGATAATCCTTCCCAAAAGGAAAACACGGAGACATTTCAACAGATAATTCCGAATTCCAAAACGGTAATAACAATACTTTTAATTTGTCCCCTCTGTTACAGCTCCCTGTCTCTCTCTTATGACTTTAACGACACACTCTACCAACATCGTAATTTCGGGTTTGGTTACCTGATAATCTGCTCCGACACTTGCGGCTTTATTTTTGATGTCATTAGCCATAATTGATGAGAAAACTATTACAGGAATATTTTTGGTCTCAGGATTTTCCTTTATTCTTCGTGTCAAAGTCAAGCCGTCAAGTCTTGGCATCTCAACGTCCGTTATCAACAAGTCGCAATGTTCACCTGCTCCGACAATGGCATCATAAGCAACTTTTCCGTCAGGGCAAATATGAAGATCAGTAAATCCGCTCGCCATCAAAGCATCTTCAACCTGTTTACGAATCAACGGCGAATCTTCAGCAATAATAATATGATAATCACCAGGGTGTCCTACACCTTCCATCATTGCTATTGCTTTACCCGGATCTCCGCTGTGCTGAATTACAAGCTGAGGGCTGATAGTTTGAACAATGGCTTCGTAATCAAGCAGCAAAACATTTCGAGAGTCTCTCTTGATTACATATAAAATCCAATCGCCTAAATATTTTCCGGTCATGCTTGCGTCGAGGTCTTCGGATTTAATCCTGTAAATTCTTTCGACAGCATCAACGACAAAACCCAATTTGACCTCGTTAAATTCTGCTATGATAACTTTGCTTTGTTCCATAGGAGTTACGGGAGGTATACCTAAAAATATTCTCAGGTCTACCATAGGGAGAACTTCGCCCCTTACGGACGTTATACCAATGAGAGCTACGGGAGCATCCGGGATTGAACGAACACCCGGCCAGCGTAAAATTTCGCGTGTTTTATCAACGTTAATTGCGAAAGACTGATCTCCGAGAACAAAGACAACTAACTGCCATTCATTTGTTCCTACTTCAGTCGTTACTTTTTTAACTTCTTGCATTTTTTATATAAGGCCTCCGCTTCGGATTAAAAAATTAACAAAGCTGACATGTACATAATATCTTATCACATTTTGAGTAAATTTTCAGAGGAGCGAATTAAAAAAACCCGCCGTTAAAGCGAGCCTGTTTGATTTGTTATAGCGGCACCTGGATTCGAACCGGGGACTCCGTGGGTATGAACCGCGTGCTCTAGCCAGCTGAGCTATACCGCCTTGAAAATTTTGGTGGCGGGGAAAGGATTTGAACCTTTGACCTTCGGGTT
>CALBPU010000061.1 GCA_937899395.1 uncultured Fretibacterium sp. | reverse complement strand
CTGTAAGAATTTAGATGAAGCAATTTCTATAGCTTTTGAAGTTTGGTGACTATAAAAATTAAAATTGAAACTAAAGTGAAAAACATGATAAAAAAATTCCATCTCCTTGCAAATTCAAAACTGATTGCAAAAAATATTGACGATGAAGTTAAAATTTTTGCGTTAAATAATTTTCTACATATTAACATAAAAATATCTTGACTTTTCATTGAGGGTATTTCTGGAAATTCTACGGGTGTTAATTGTTCGTGTTCAAAGTCATTTTGCGATGATGTTTTCAAATATTCCCAGTACCTCATAATTTCTTTTGCATCGGGCGGAGTTCCTCGACGAGGTTTTGTGAAACGTTCGAGAAATTTTGCTTCCTGATAATCAATTATTAAATCAAAAATTTCTTCACGGTAGGCATAAATTAAATTATTATTCGCTGATTTTGTTTTTACTTTTAAGGGAAGGATTTTAGCACACCAGCCGTCAGATTTTTCCATTACGGAAAATATTCGGGAGATTGAGGGCTGGCTTAACCCTGTTAAAATTACAATATCATCAACATTCCATAACAAATTTTCATCTTCAGCGAATATTAAGCTGTTCAAATTCGGAGTGCGGTTTCGGTATTCGTCCTCTAAAAATTCTTTTCTGTCTTGAGAAGTTCCGTTAAATTGTCTGTAATCCGCTACGTAATTAATAATGTTCTCATGAATGATTTTCCGAGCATTTTCAAATTTGTCAAAAGCTTTTTTCATTCGCACGATTGTATCTTTATTCAGCTTGAAGGTTGGCAATTTTTATTTCTCCTTTATGCCGATCAGATGAATTGGATTTTTGGAAAATCCGTTTGTAAAATAATGACCGACAGCAACAATTAAATACTTTGAAATTATTATACAGGAAAGGGAATAATTTTTAGAAGGAAAAAATTTGAAAATACATAACAAAGAAATAGCCTTTATGTTATAATAACTTTTGATTTAAGATGAAAGCACATAACCGCTAAAGGCTATTCGTCAAAATTTTAACTCTGTCAATTATATCACAGAGCAATTATTGAAGACACCTTTAAGGTTGTGTGCAAGATTTTTAGATTATGATTTCGTTTTTTCAGCTTTAGGAGGAGTGAATAGTATGGCACAATCGAAAGAAAGTTTAATCAAGCGTTATGAATCATTAGCGAAAACTCATGAGGAAAAAGGCAAACGTGAATGGGCTTATGCAAAGAATGATATGGGCGATGAGCATTACGGGATTGCAAGAAACGCTTTCAATACAAGCAAAGAAATGCAAGCAAAAGCAGATGCTTTGAAGAAAAATTCGTAGGAGAAATTCTACAGGAAAGGAGGTGAGTTATATGAGCACGAATTTTGAAGCTGAAGTTAGAACCCCTGATGGACGTCCTGCAGGAACTGTACATGTAAATCCTGACGCAGTATCCAATTTGGGTACGAAGCATGATCGTAAAACTGGGCGTGATTTTCTTCTTCGTAACGAGCGCGGCAAAATTACTACGAAATGGTGGAACTAGAAATCCATTCAGCGGCAGATTGTATTATGCCGATTTTTCAAAAATTTTTCCCTTGCGATTAATTTCGTGAGGGAAGTTTTCAATCAAAAGATTTTTTGATAAAAGATTAATTAATATTTTTAGCGATAAGGAGTTTTTTTAATGGAAATTTTTGTAGGATTATTATTAGCCGTAATTTTGATTATGGCTTCAGCAAGACTTGCTCATGCAGACTACTATACAGTAAATGGTAATAGGATTCGTGAAATGTCGGTGGATTCTTTGATTGAAGAATGCTTGTACTACATGAAAAACTACCATGAAGATCTCTGGGTAGGGTATGATAGTGCAGGAGAGCGTCTTGGCACGATTATTCTAAACGTAGATGATGATGACGTTGATGCTTGGGGCTTAAGCGAAAGTGATAGTCTATTAATGGTCAAACGTTTTGGAGATGCAGGAGAAGTCAAGATAGACTTAGTCCGGGTTGCGGAAAACCGCTCAGCATTTCAGCAGGCAGCACTCATACCTGTACAAGGTGCGGAACTAAAGTTACGTGCGATTCAAACGGCAGAGTTATCGGTAAAGAAATCAAACGCAAATAAAAATTTTTCCCTTGCGATTAATTTCGTGAGGGTAAATTTTCAAACAAAATATTAAGGGGTGATCTTTATGTTTAATCGTGCTCGTGTTGTTAATATGTTGTCATGGTGCTTGATATTTGTTTTTATTCCACTTTCTGCAAATGCTGATACTGCTGCTGAATCACCTTCTTGTATGGGGATAATTTTTGGATTGTTAGGTGAGTTATTAGAAGAATTTATTCTGAAGCCTATTTTGATTATTCTTTATGCGATTTTTAGCACATTAGCTCCGCTTATTATACCGGGCATTATTTTGATAATTATTCTATTTATTCTAAAAAGATAATTGAATTTTTTCCCCTTTTGCGATTAAATTCGTGAAGGGGAAATTTTTATTTTTTGCAAATCAACAATAATGCTTGTTGTTTTTTCTTGCATGTTCATAAATTTTTCTGTTCCATACCTAAAAGATAATCAATATATTGGCGGGCTGCTCTGCCAGTTTTTCCTCCGTGCCTCATTTCCCACCTGTCAGCACCTGCCAATAATTTTTCCTTATCGAAATTCAAACCTGATTTTTTTGCAAGATTTAAGACGATTTCATGATACATTTTCCGTGTAGGGCTTGAATAATTTATAGCGATTCCGAAACGTGATGCCAGTGATAATTTTTCCTCAACAGTATCAGACCTGTGAATATCTCCGTTATGTTCCATATCATCGCGATCGCTCCAAACTTCACGGATTATATGTCGACGGTTTGAAGTTGCGTAAATCAAAATATTTTCGGGGCGTGCTTCGATTCCGCCTTCAATTATTGCCTTAAGATATTTATAATCGCTCTCGTTTTCTTCAAATGATAAATCATCAATGAAGATTATGAATTTATAATTTCGTCGTCTTAATGTCTCTGTAAGCTTCAAAATTTCCTTGAACTGATGTTTGTAAATCTCAATGACTCTTAAACCTTTTGAATAATATTCGTTGAGCAAGGCTTTAACGCTTGTTGATTTTCCCGTGCCGCCGTCGCCGTAAAGTAAAACATTGTTAGCAGGTTTTCCTGATATAAAGGCTTCGGTGTTGGAAATTAATTCGCCCTTTTGAATTTCGTAGCCTACTATGTCATTTAATTTCATATCTCCGACATTTTTATTTTGTACGGGGATTAACCTGTTGTTCGAGCTTGAAAGTCTGAAAGCCTTATTGAATGCAAATATTCCTACTCCGTAATCCCTGTAAAAATCCGTAACATATTCGTAAAATTCATCAGGAGTTTTTGAGCTTGCGAGAAGTTTAGAGAACTCGCATATAGGGGAATAAAATTCTTGAATGCCTATAAAATTTTCGATAATTTTCATATTGTCATGATGAATATGAAAGAGTTTCATGAACAATGCGAAATCATTGAGAGCCAAAAATTTCAATGAAGATTCATTTAATTTTTTTCGTTCACAAGCTAAAGAGAAAACATTTTCATTGCTCAAAATAAAATGCGTCAAAAAATTTTGCCATAGATTTCCTTCAGCATAATTATTTTCGTGAGCTATTTCGATTAATTTGTGAATGAGTTTGTAAATATGCTCAGAATTATTAGTATTTACAGCATTAGTAAAAAGTACAGGAAGACTATCCGCCGGTGCATTATATACAAGTAAAACAGAACCTATCATAAAGCTAAAACAACTCCTTAAAATTTTTCAGATAATTATATAGCTTTTTGCAATAATAATAACATTGCAGCTATTCCGATTGGCAATTCCTACATTTTTATCAACTCCACTCGTAATATCTTAATTATTATTTTACGACATTATCTGGGATTGTTACCGTTACTACAGTTCTGCTTCTTTCATTGGACGTTATTGTCAGACTTCCTTTGCACATGATTTTCAGCCTTTGCTGAATGTTTTTGAGCGCAATATGCGGTTCGCTGTCATCATTTGGTGCAAAACCTCGTCCGTTATCTGCAACTACAATCTCACTGCCAGAATTTGTTTTTCGTGTTCTGATAGAAATTCTGAACGGCCCTGCGTAAGGATCTCTACCATGCTTAATGGCGTTCTCAACTATTGGCTGAAGAGTCAGCGGTGGAACTCGGAACAATTTATGAACATGAAAAACACTAAAATTATTTTGTTGGTTTTAATCGGTGTTCTTTTATTTTGCAGTTTCGGCTGCGGAGGCGGAGGCGTAGCAGGTTTTTCGTCGCTGACTTCGATGCCGAAATTATTGCAGAGAGCTGCGAGCCCGCCGCTGAATCCGGCGCCGGTTGCGTTGAACTTCCAGGCGCC
>CALBPU010000060.1 GCA_937899395.1 uncultured Fretibacterium sp. | reverse complement strand
CTGGCATAAGGCTTTACGGAACTATGGTCGAACGGGGCTGGGACGCTGGCTGGGGAGATTTTATAGGGATTATGTTAATCGGCATTGTAATTCTTGTAGTAGTTGCAATGTTAGCTGGAACTATGGCGGTTGCCCTGATTGAAATGCACTTGGTTATCTGCGGAGGAGCTATCTTAATCGGCTTCGGAGGCTTTGAATATACACGTGATATTGCATTAAGTTATCTTAGATATTCAGTTTCTATCGGGATCAAGCTACTAATGATTATGATTGTATATGCTCTCGCTAATGCTTTGTTAATTGATTGGGAAGCTAATTTCAGCGCAACAACTGACATGGCAAGTTTAATCTCAACAGCTGGACAAATTTTGGGAGGCACTATTTGTATTTTTATGGCGGCAAAAATGGTCCCGTCTATGGCGCAATCCGTGGTCAGCGGCGCGGCTCTGTCATTCGGGCATGAAATGTTCGCGTCTTCAGCTTCGACTCTCGCTCATGGCGTTATCGGAGAAAAATCTCCCAACGGTGGTCGTTCGGGCGGTCTTCTTGGCACGGGCAAAACTGTCGTTGAAACTTTACGCAATGCCCAAACTGCGGCTTTCAGAAATGTTGCAGATACCATTGACGCGGCAAAAGAGGGTGGATTCAGTGGTGCTGTCGAACACATCGCTTCTAAAATTCCAGTGGTAGATAATCTCGTAAATGCCTCTAAAACTGGGAATATGGCTAATTATGTCAAAGCAACTTTCGCTTTCGGCTCTGATTCTGACAGGGCTAAAAGTTATTTGAACAACGAAGCTCCCGAGATGAAGCCCCTGCCCAAAACTGATGATAATCCAAATTCCGCTGAAAGTCTATACAAACGTTTAACCAATCCAAAGGAGTAATGATAAATGCCTGATAATAATTTTGAAGAAAATCCTTATCTATCTGCCCGTAAAGAATACAGCGACCGCTACGGTTCAGCCGTTAAAGACGCGGCACGTTGGCGGCAGATTTCCATACTTATGGTAATGCTCTGCATTGCTTTCGGAGTTGCAATGATGTGGCTTGCAAGTCAGAACAAAGTCGTGCCATACATTGTTCAGGTAGATAAGCATGGTTACGCTGTTACAATCAAATCTGCGCAGGAAGGTTCTATTGCTGATACAAGAGTTGTAGTTGCCGCCCTCGGAGGCTTCTTTGTAAATTTCAAGACTGTTGTTACTGACGTGGCTTCACAGCGCAGAATGCTCAATGATGTTTATTCATATCTCGCTAAAAACAGTTCCGCTGAAACTGCCGTGTCGCAATATTACAAAGAACACAATCCTTTTGTTGCAACGCAGGACAAGCGCGAATACACAGTCCAAGTTGAAATCCGTTCAATAGTACGTTCAGGCGGTGATGATAAGTCATGGCAGATTTTATGGACAGAAGAAAAGGTGGATCAGGGCGCGGTTATTGAAAGCACCGAATGGAGGGCTATCGTATCAGTTGCAATTTCGCCCGTCCGTGAACTTGCGGAAGTCCTTAAAAATCCGCTCGGTATCTATATCACTGAAATCAACATGGCGCAGGATATTAACATCAATGCCACGCAATCTTAAAGGAGTATTTACCATGAAAAAATTTTTTGTAATTGTATTGTCTTTGTTAATATTATCAAGTTCTGCTTTTGCAGTAACTCCCGGCTATAATCCCGAAACTGGCGAGATTATTCTTCCGTCAGAAGCCGCATTGTATGAAAACAATTCTTCAACGCAGAATGATTTGGCTGAAATACAAGCCGCCGAAGCCCAATACAAAGCATTGCAGGAAGCCGCAGAAGAAACTGCCAACATTCAGCTTTGGGAAAAATTGGACAAAGAAATGAAACTGCGCCGTTATGACAAACTTGTATTCGAGATGAGAAAAAATTTCGATGAAGCAAAAGCCGCCACTAACCCGTTTATCGGCGAACAGGGCTATGTGATTTACCCGTATGGTGAAGTCATACCAATTATCACGTGCAGACCTATGAGGATGACTGATGTCGCGCTCGAACCCGGCGAGTCTATAATGGGCATTCACGCAGGGGATTCAGTGCGCTGGATGTTTGCACCGTCCCAGTCAATGAAAAACGGTCTTGCAGTTTCTCATATCGTTGTAAAACCGTCAGAGCCGGGGATTTCTACAAACTTACTAATTCACACAGATAAAAGAAGCTATAATCTTGATTTTACCGCGACAGATTCGGAACAGTATATCAGGGGCATTGCGTTTTCGTATCAGATGAACGACTTGACTTCGCTGTTTGTCAAAAGTCAGCAGAACGCTTCAAATAAGAAACCTCTTGAAGATGAATTACAGCTTGGAGTTGATAATGTTGATTTCGACAGCCTTTATACAAGATACACAATAATCGACAAGAACAAAGTTGACTGGAAACCTGACGCTGTTTTTGATGACGGCAACAAAACCTATATCCGTATGCCGCAAAGGTTCAGCGAAACTCCTGCTTTCTATGTTTATCTCGACAAAAAAGAAACGCTCTCAAATTTCCGTGTCAAAGGGCGTTATTACATCGTTGATCGTTTATTTGACAGGGCTTATCTAAAAATCGGAAATAAAAGGGTCGCTATTGTCCGTGATGAAAAACTAAATGATACAAATATCAGGGAGAGCAAAAACGAAAAGAGGGGCGCGAGATGAGTTCAGAAAGTCCCGACCGTTTCGAGCCGTCAGCACAGCAGAAAGCAAAGCAGGGGAAATCCGCCTCCAAAAGGATTGCAATTTTTGTATTTATTGGTGCTGGGATTGTTTTCACCCTTGTAGCATTATCAATACTGAACGCAGGTCAGAAATTCAACGGAAGCAACGCTCCCGTAAATTTGTTCGAGGCTTCAACTGGCGCACGGTCTATTTCTTTGCCGCGTCCTAAACCGCCAGAGCCTGAGCCTGTGCCAACTCCTCAACCTGCTCCTGCGCCTAAAACACAGAAAGCCCGTCCTGCTTACGTTCCAGTGCCGAAAGTCTCGGATTTAAGGAAACAAAAACAAGAGAAAAGGCTTATAGCCGCCAATGCGCCGACTTCTGTTCAGGCTTTCAGGGATAATACAAATAACAGCGTGGCTTCACAAAGTTCTTCAAATTCTGATACTCTTGCGGAAGTATCACGGCTTTTATCCAATGCTCCCGTTAATACAACTGCGCAGGACATTGGTATGCCGTTTGCTCCTCAACAGAATAGCAACTCTGACCCTAACGGCTGGAACAGGAAAGACGCTTTTACAAAGCAGGAACTGCCAGCGGAGTATTCAAAATTTACTGTAACTTCTCCGCAAAGTCCCTTTGAGTTAAAGTCGGGAACTTTGTTGCCGTGCGTTTTAATCTCAGGTCTTAATTCAGATTTGCCCGGCAACATGATTGCACAAATTTCTGAAAATGTTTGGGATACAACGACAGGAAGATATTTGTTAATTCCGCGTGGTTCAAGGCTTATCGGAACTTATGATAATCAGGTCGCTTACGGTCAGAGCCGTGTACTTGTAATGTGGAGCAGGTTAATTTTTCCTGACGGTTCAAGCCTCGTCCTAGACAACTTAAAGGGCGCGGATCAGTCGGGCTATTCAGGCTTCAAAGGCGCAGTAAACCGTCATTGGGGTTCAATAATTTCATCAGCGTTATTTGTATCTTTGCTCGGTGCAGGGGTTGAACTTGCCGCCCCTACTGATAACGGCAATAGGGACACTGATGATCCACGTTCTATCCTCGCCGAAAATGCCGCCTCTGCCGTTGCAGAAGCAATGAGTCAGATTATACAGCGTGAAGCAAATAGACAGCCGACTATCAAGATTAAGCCCGGATACAGATTCATGATTTTTGTACAACATGACATCATTTTTCCGCGTGTTTGGAAAAATCAGTAAAAGGAGTGAAATTTTATGCGTTTATTTATTGCTGAAAAGCCCAGTTTAGCCCGTTCCATAGCCGCAGTTTTGTCAAAGCCGCAGGAAAATAACAAACTTTTTATAAAAGCAGGAGATGACATTGTGGCATGGGCAAGCGGACATCTGCTCGAACAGGCAATGCCCGAATATTATGACGAAAAATACAAACGCTGGGACATTTCTCACATTCCGCTTGAGATTAAAGTTTGGAAAATGCTTCCCAAAAAGGGCTGTGATGCTCTGCTCAATAATATCAAAAAGTTATTGGAACAGGCTGACGTTGTAGTCAATGCAGGGGACTGCGACCGCGAGGGACAGTTGCTCATTGATGAGATTCTCGAATACTTCAATTACACTGGTAAAGTTTTGCGTATCTTAATAAGCGACACAAACCCCGAAGCCGTAAGGAAAGCCCTCGATAATCTCAGACCCAATTCTGATTTTAAGGGAGACAGCGATGCCGCCAAAGTAAGAGAACGTGCCGACTGGCTTTATGGGATAAATTTCACACGTTTTTACACAAAACTCGCGGAACAGAATGGATACTCAGGCAAGCCGCTTAAAGTCGGGCGTGTCAAGAGTCCCGTTACCGCACTAGTGGTAAGGCGTGATGAAGAGATTGAATCATTTGTTGCAAAACCTTTTTGGGTTATTAAGGCAGATATTGAACTACAAAACGATTCATTCAACGCAGTCTGGAAGCCGAAAGATGAACAGGACGGTCTTGACGAAGAAAAAAGGCTTGTCGATAAAGCTGTTGCCGAAAGTCTTGCGAACAGATTGACTGGAAAATCAGCGACAATAACTAAATACGAGAGCAAAAAGCAGT
>CALBPU010000059.1 GCA_937899395.1 uncultured Fretibacterium sp. | reverse complement strand
AATGCACAAGTCCTGCCATTTTTGTATAAGACCTCATTTTTCTCTTGACAATTTTATCAAGTGGAAATAACATTAACATTATGGATTTAAGAGCAGTATTAACTAAAGAAACAGTAAACCTTCACTTAAAAGGTACAACTAAAGAAGAAATCGTAGACGAAATGCTTGACGTGCTTTATAAAGCAGGAAAAGTTACAGATAAGGAAGCAGCTCGTGAATGCGTATTGGATCGAGAAAGAAAGATGTCAACAGGCATGAAGCACGGAATCGCTATTCCTCATGGCAAAACTGACACAGTTTCAGATTTGGTTGCTTGTATTGGAATTTCTGATAATCCGGTTGATTTTGATTCTTTGGATCAGGAACCATGCCGTATTTTTATTATGACACTGTCTCCTGTGAGCAAAACAGGTCCTCACTTGCAGTTCCTTGCAGAAGTGAGCCTTTTGTTCAAAAGCGCAGAAAAGCGACAGCAAATCCTTAATACACAGGATAAAGCAGAAGTTATCAAGATTCTTACTGCTTAAAACAGAAAATCTTAGCACTGTATGCTTTTTGATTGACAGACCTCTTTCTTTGGGAAGGAGGTCTTATTTTTGCTGTTTTGAACAATTCTGCTAATCATCGCCTACCACAATGCGAATGATTGCGCTGCCGTACCGCTCGGATTTTGCTTTTCCAAGCCCGCTGACATAATCTCTCCAAGGTTGATCATCTCCAAAATCAATACCGTCGAAATTATACAAAGATTTTTTCTCCAGTATTAATTGCTTCGACAATGCAGGCAAAACTCCTTCCCATAACATATCGTACAATACAGCCGCTTCAACTTCCAAGCCTGTTGAAAAACTTTCCATTCTAATCTCACGTAACGCTTCAAGCTCGTTAGGTCTGTAAACTCCTAAAGCCTCAAGCATGGTTTTATTTTCAGGTTTTAAGAGTAAATCAATTTTGTCGGGAATTGTTTCGGCTTCAACCAATCCTCTTCTTTTAGCTTCTTCATGCCATTCTGATGTATAAGCGTCTCCTTCAAATAAAACACTGCTTCCCATTCTGAAGGCTTCACGTGCTGCGTCAAGTGCTGCGTCAATAGGTTCTTTAACTCCTTCTAATAATCTCTTCTCAATCATGTGAGTTAATTCCTCAATTCCCCATGCCCATAACGAAGCAAACATTGTTACCGGCAATGCGATTGACTGCGATGAACCGGGCGCTCTAAATTCAAATTTATCTCCAGTAAAAGCAATAGGCGATGTTCTGTTTCTGTCAGAATCGAACGGAATAATATCAGGCAATTTCGCAAGCCCTAAATCTATAACACCCTTTTCTGGCAATGATACATCAGAATTATCTAGCCTGTGAATTAAATCCGTCAATGCTGAACCAAGATATACGCTTATGATTGACGGTGGAGCTTCATGTCCTCCAAGCCTGAATAAATTTCCGTATGTCGCAGTCGAAAATTGTAAAAGGCTGTGAAATTTTGACACTCCTAAAACTACTGCCGATAAAAACGTCAAAAATATTACGTTGCGCCTATGACTGTTTGAAGGCTTCAATAAATTCCTTCCTTCACTATCCATTAAAGACATGTTGGTGTGTTTACCGCTGCCGTTCATTCCGTAAAAAGGTTTTTCGTGGAATAATAATCTTAATTCATGCTGCCGTGCTAACTTCCTCATCGTTTCCATTAAAATTTGGTTTTGATCACATGCCTTGTTAGCGTCTGAGAATAAATGAGCAAATTCAAACTGACATCTTGCGACTTCATTATGACGGGTCATAACGGACACTCCGAGCCTTGCTAAATCCCTTTCAACATCGTCCATATATCGCAAAACACGTGTAGGAATTGCTCCCATATAATGATGATCCAATTTTTGATCTTTAGCAGGCTGTGCTCCGATTAAAGTTCTTCCGCAAAATCTTATATCCGGTCTTAACTGCGCTCTAGGTCTGTCAAGCAAAAAATATTCCTGCTCTGCTCCGACTGTCATTTTAACGCTTCTAATTCCACGCTGTCCTAAAGTTTTCAACAATCTCAAAGCTCTTCCTTCGATTGCTTCAAGTGCCCTTAACAAAGGTGTCTTTAAGTCTAAAGGTGTTCCGTCAAAAGATAAAAATACTGACGGTATAAAAAGCGTTCCGCCCTTTTGAGTTTTAACAATGAAAGCAGGGCTGCTTATGTCCCACGCCGAATAACCTCTTGCCTCAAATGTTGAACGAGTTCCTGCACTCGGAAAACTTGAAGCGTCAGGTTCACCTTGTGCCAAATGATGACCTCTGAAAATTTCGATAGGGCTTCCGTCAGAATTTGCAACAGTGAAAGAGAGATGTTTTTCGGCGGTTAATTCTGTCTGAGGTTGGAACCAGTGCGACCAATGAGTTGCACCTTTTGATATTGCCCAATCTTTCATAGCTCCTGCAACAATATCCGCGGCTTCAGGGCTTAATCTTTCACGGCCTTCCATAGCTTCGATAACTTGAGCGTAAATATCAGGATTTAATTTTTCCTTCATTACTCTTTTATCAAAGACCATTGAGCCAAAAATTTCGTGTACAGGTTTATATTCATGTTCCGACATTTTATTATGCACTTCCTATCTTGTATTTAAGCAGATATTTTTTGTAAATTCTTGATTAACTTATAAAATATTCTAGCTTAAATTAAAAATATGTCAACATTAACCCAAAAAATAAAATTTTTCCAAGCTGCTATATAATATATTTTGAAAATTTTTAAGAAATGAGGAAATTATTTTGTCAGAAAAAAATTTAAGTGCTTTTCCAATCGGTGAAAAAAATGATGCTTATGCAAAATATTTTGACGGTCAAAGCTACCTCGCAATGCTTTCAAAAGAACAGGTTATTATTGCTAACGTAACTTTTGAACCGGGCTGTCGAAATCATTGGCATATTCACCATGCTTCAAACGGCGGAGGACAAATTTTAATTGTTGTTGCAGGACGCGGATATTATCAGGAATGGGGCAAGCCTGCTCAGGAATTAAAGCCCGGCGATGTTGTTAATATTCCTGCAAACGTAAAACATTGGCACGGTGCAGCAAAAAATTCATGGTTCCAACATTTAGCTGTCGAAGTTGCAGGCGAAGGAACTTCAAATGAATGGTGTGAAGCTGTATCAACGGAGGATTATGAAAAATTAAAATGAAAACGTTATTAATTTTTACAGTTTTATTAATTTTTTCGTCATGTTCTTATGCTGACGATTTTGTATTCGTTAAAGGCGGAAAATTTTTGATGGGCAGTCCGTCCTCTGAAAATTGGCGCAGCGATGACGAATTACAGCATGAAGTTACACTGAATGACTTTTACATTTCACGCTACGAAGTTACTCAATCGGAATACAAAAATTTAATCGGCGAAAATCCTTCAACATTTTACGGAGATAATAAACCTGTTGAAAATGTTACATGGCTTGAAGCAGTAAAGTTCTGCAACGCTAAAAGCATCGCTGAAAAATTAACTCCCGTATATAAAATTGATGAAAATAAAGTTACTTGGGATTTATCAGCAGACGGTTACAGGCTCCCTACTGAGGCTGAATGGGAATATTCATGCCGTGCCGGAACTTCGACACCTTTTAATCTTGAACATTCAATCGGAGCTGATGAAGCAAATTTTTACGGACATTATCCTTATGAAATTGAGGAAAATTATTTTTCACAGCAAAAACTTTCAACAAAGCCCGGAATTTATCGCGGTGAAACTGTTGAAGTAGGAAGTTTTGAGCCGAATAAACTCGGTCTTTATGATATGCACGGAAATGTCGGTGAATGGTGCTGGGATATTTATTCCGATTACTCAAAAGAACCTTCACAAAATCCGACAGGGCCTTCAAACGGAACACGCCGTGTAAATCGCGGAGGAGGCTGGAACGATTTTGCAAAAAACATGCGTTCTGCTTACAGAGCAGCAGCACCTCAGGAACGAAGGCTCTATAATGTCGGCTTCAGGCTTGCCAGAGGAGTAATAGGAACAGGATTAGTATCAAGTCTGGCAACACAAAAATCTTTGAGCAGCGGTAAAAAAATTTTGATAGCTTATTTCACATGGAGCGGAAATACTCAGGGAATAGCGTTTGAAATTCAAAAACAAACAGGCGCAGAAATTTTTGAGATTGAACCTGAAAAACCTTACTCCGAAAATTATAATACTGTTTTAAGAGAAGCTCAGAGAGATCAACACAGAAAGGCAAGACCTAAATTAAAAAACCGTGTTAAAAATTTCGATGACTATGACATCATTATGCTTGGTTATCCGAATTGGTGGGCTTCAATCCCTATGCCTATAGCTTCATTCCTTGAAGAATATAATTTTGACGGAAAAATTATAATGCCGTTTTGTTCTCACGGCGGCGGAAGGTTTGGACAGAGTTTGACGGCAATAGCTAAACTGGCTCCCAATGCGGTTATAACAGAAGGATTATCAATTCATTATTCGGGCGGAGGAAGTCTGAGAAGAGATGTAACGAAATGGCTTGAAAATTCGGAGGTTCGTTGATGAAAAATCTGAGGCCGATTGTTGATATTGTAATGACATTGCTTTTATTGATGTCAATGACGTATGAATTAATCGGCTATGTCTTTGAGGAACTTTTCGGAATTGACGGTTACGAATACGGAGCTTTAATTCACGAATATATCGGGACAGCGTTTATATTGCTGGTGATGTTTCATTTATGGCTGAACAGACGTTGGCTCATGAATATTTTTCATGGTCATTATAATGCTGCACGCTCAATTTTAGTTTGTTCTGATATTATTTTAATCGTTGACATATTTTTCATTTTGCTCAGTGGTTTAATGATGTCAAGAGTATTAGGTTTTGAATCTGACGAAGGAATGGGAATGTCATTTGCAAGAACAGCTCATATGCTTGCGTCATATTGGGGATATGTGATAATGAGTTTTCATGCAGGGCTTCACATAAGAAATTTCCCTAAAATATTAATAATTCCGATGTTGTACGGTTGTTATGCCTTCGTTAAGAGACAAATATATGAATACATGTTTTTAATAACGGAATTTGTGTTTTTTGACTTTGAAGAGCCTTTAATATATTTTGTTATTGATTACATTGCAGTAATGATTTTGTTTATGAGCTTGGGATTTTATTCAATGAAGCTGTGCAGACGATGAATTTTAACGGTATAATTTTAGGAGTGATTTCGTTTTTTATAATCGGAATTTTTCACCCTGTTGTTATAAAATGCGAATATTATTTCGGTGAAAGAATTTGGCCTTTATTCTTAGTGTCAGGAATTTTGAGCGGAATTTTTTCGCTGCTGATTGAAAATTTTTTGTTATCGGGAATATTGGGAATATTAGCCTGCGTTTTGCTGTGGTGCATTCGTGAACTCAAAGAACAAACTCAGCGTGTTAAACGAGGTTGGTTCCCTAAAAATCCAAATAAAAACTGAAAGGAAGTTTTATTAATGAAGTGTAAAATTTTTGCGGTTGTTTTAATGTCGTTGTTCACGGTTGAAAGTGCTTTTGCTGCTCCAGTTGTTTATTTCACGAAGGACATAAGCCCTTCGGGAATAATGGCGATTTATGAAAAATTAGGTCGTGAAGCATCAGGAAGGGTTGCCGTAAAACTTAGTACAGGTGAAGCAGGAAACACACATTATCTTTCACCTGAGTTAATTAAAGAGCTTGTCCAAAAAGTCAACGGAACGATTGTTGAATGCAACACAGCTTACGGAGGCTCAAGAGCTTCAACTGCTATGCACAAACAAGTAGCTGAAGATCACGGCTTTACGAAAATTGCTAAAGTTGACATTATGGACGAAGAAGGCGAAATTGCATTGCCCGTTTCAAACGGTAAACACTTAAAACAAAATTATGTCGGTTCACATTTGAATAATTACGATTTTGTTTTAGTTTTATCGCATTTTAAGGGACACGCTATGGGAGGTTTCGGAGGAGCAATCAAAAATATCTCAATCGGCATTGCTTCATCTCACGGAAAAGTTGTAATTCATACGGCAGGTACAAAAGACAGCGGGAGCATTTGGTACGATAAGCAAGATGATTTTCTCGAATCAATGGCTGAAGCTGCAAAATCAGTATCTGATTATTTTGGAAACGGCGAAAGAATGTTATATATCAGCGTAATGAATCACTTGAGCGTTGACTGCGATTGCGATGGCAACCCTTCCGAACCTGATATGCACGACATCGGAATTTTAGGTTCGTTTGATCCAGTAGCATTGGATCAGGCTTGCGTTGATTTAGTTTACAAAGCCCCTGACGGAAAATCATTAATTAACCGAATGGAATCCAGACACGGCATTCACACTCTCGAACATGCTGACGAAATTAATTTTGGAAGCAGAGAATATGAATTTGTAAATATTGACTAATAGGAGGTATTAATTATGAAATTAAAGTACTTTTTTATTTTTGCATTGATTTGTGCTACGCTTATTAATCCAAATTTTGCTTCGGCTATTCCGCAGGTAAAAGTGTCGGTTATCTCAGGGACTGAAGGAGCAAATCCAGCGGAAGAATGCGAAAACCTGTATGACGGAAATATTTACACAAAATGGTGTGTTACATATTTTTCCTACGCATATACGATTTTTGAACTTTCAACGCCTGCTTCCATTAAGGGCATGAGAATAACAACAGCCAATGACAACTCTAGATATAGAGGCAGAAATCCACGCGTTTTCGCACTGTACGGTTCAAATAAATCTTCTCGTCCATATGCTAATGATAATAGTTGGGAGCTCATCGCTTACAATAATGGCGATACTCTTCTTGAAGATGTCAACTACAAGACTTACGACTACAGAATGCAAAGAGAATCTGAACGATACAAATACTATAAAATTGAAATAACAGAAACAAAAGGAGCAAGTGTTATGCAGATGTCTGAATTATCGTTTATAAGCGGAAAATATGAGTTTGTACCTTCAAATGTTTCTTATGCGTCAGGCTCCTTTAATTCATCAAATTCAGATTCGTACAGCTCATCTGAATCAAGAAATGAAATTCGCGATTCATGCATAAGATGTTCAGGTCGTGGAACGGTAACATGTAGTGCCTGTGATGGTCGAGGTGGTAGGGAAGAATACAGCCACGTTCCAAACTATAGTGGCAGCACAAGAGGTTCAAGCACTGCACGAACTTGGCATAACTGTTCAAAATGTGGCGGAAGCGGTTCTATGTATTGCCCTGACTGTGGCGGTAGAGGCACTCGATAAAACTAAGGGTCTGTTTTCATAATACGAGCAAGTTATTTTTGAGGCCTGAAAGCATAAAGAAAAAGTTTTTCCTCTAAAAATTCCTCATTTTCTGTGTTAAAAATTTTATGAAGACAGCTTCTAATTAAATAAAAATGTTAAAACGTGAGGCCATATATATTTGGTATTATTTCAGCGTCCAATTTGAGCAGATATTTTCATATTGGGTAATAGGAATGGCGATAGGCTCGTTTGTGTCTGTATTTTGTAAAGATAAAATTCATAATATGTTTGCTTCAATGCAGGGAAAAAAATTGAGCTTATTCGGAATTATTCCTGCGTGCCTGTTAGGAATAGCATCTCCGTTATGTATGTACGGAACGATTCCGATAGCTGCGTCATTTTCTGAAAAGGGAATGCGGGACGATTGGTTAGCATCATTTATGATGGCCTCAATATTATTAAATCCTCAATTAATAATTTACAGTTCAGCACTCGGCCATGTAGCTTTAATAGTTCGGGTGCTTTCATGTTTTTTTTGTGGAATAGCCGCAGGATTGTTAATTCACTTCTTTTATAACGGAAAAAATTTTTTTGATTTCACTGGATTTCATGAAGTCTCTAATCATGACACAGACCCTAATATAATTTTGCGTTACATTAAAAATTTCGGCCGTAATGTAAAAGCTACGGGACTATGGTTTTTGTTGGGAATTTTATTGAGCGCATTATTTCAACGTTACGTACCGTCGGAAAGTTTTGCGAAATTATTCGGACATAAAAACGGTTTCGGAGTTTTAATGGCAGCTACAATAGGAGTGCCGTTATACGTATGCGGAGGAGGAACGATACCGATTTTGCAGCAATGGTTAGCAGACGGAATGAGTATGGCAAGTGCCTCAGCATTTATGATAACAGGCCCTGCGACAAAGATAACGAATTTAGGAGCGTTAAAAATAATTTTAGGTGCTAAACGTTTTATGCTTTACTTGATTTTCATAATTTTTTTCTCATTAGTAAACGGATTGATTGTTAATTTATTTTTACCTTGAGTATGATGAAAATATACAAGAAGAACATTAGAATATACTTTTACTATATAGATCACATAAAAAAATTCCCCTGAAAAAATTTCGGGGGAAAATATTTTTAGTTTCAGTGTTCAGACTGCAAATTTAATTCTTTAATATGTTACAACCTTTTTGCCGTTGTAAACATCTCGGTCAAGTTCACCTAATTTGCTCGCAACCAACATTCCGACCATAACATCAACATCGACGTTCATAATCGTTCTAAACATTCCTGCGAACCAATCTATGCCGATTAAAACTGCAATACTTTCAAGAGGAAGTCCGAGCGAGCTTGCAAGGAATGTATAAACAATTACCGAACCTCCGGGAACTGCGATTGTTCCTAAACACATTAAGCATGAAAGCAATATCGCCATTCCCATTTGATACGTTGACATTTGAACGCCTGTTGACTGTGCCATGAAGAAAATTGCTGCAACATAACATTGAGCCGCTCCGCAACTGTTCATTGACATCGTAATAGGCCCTGTAAAATCTGCGACCTTTCTGCTAACTCCGAATTTCGTTACTTCATCTTCAATTTTTGTCGGCAAACAAATTGCTCCTGAAGTTGTCGTTAATGCCATGATTGACATCTTAGCGTATTTCGCAGGCATCTTGAAGAGATTTACACGGCATAACGCTGCTGTAAGAGGCCCAAAGAGTAAAAACTGAATGCAGTCTCCAATGAGTAGTAAGAGAAGGAATTTTAACATTGGGATAATAACTCTGAAGCCGATTGCTCCCGAAACATTTGCTAACAAACAAAATATACCGATAGGAGCTACTGTCATAACCATTTTGATTATATTGGTTACTGTTCCGTTTAAGCCTACTACCCAATCAACAACAACTCTGTTGCCCGTTGTCTTAGCATATGATCCCATGGCAACTCCGAAGAACAATGCGAAAACTATACAAGGAACCATTGCTCCGCCTGCCATTGATGAAATTGCGTTAGTGGGAACAAAATTCAATATCGTCTCACTGAGTGATGAAGCTTCAACAGGTTTTGTAGCGAGTTTCGCTCCGCCCGTAATATCAATTCCGACACCCGGCTGCATTATCATTGAAAGTACAACGCCTAATCCTGCCGAAACAAGTGTGAAAATGATTATCCATTTGAAAGTATGGAAACCCATTTTTCCGACATCACGGTTATCGCCGCTTCCGACTGCTCCTGCAACCGATGACATTACCAAAATTACAACCGACATTTGAATCAAACGGATAAACATATCTCCGATGAATTTCAAATTAGCTGCCCACGGTCCGACTACTGAACCGAAAACAATACCGCCGATAGTTCCTATTAAAATTTGAGTTGTTAATGAAATCTTTTTCATAAATTAATTCAAGTCCTTTTTAATGATATGTTATTCAAGTATTGTTCCTTTGCGGAAACCTTTAGAACCAGGAAGTGCCTTCATGAGTATCACGTACACAAGAGCCGTAGGGATAAGGCTGACGTACCATGAAAGATCCATGATATAGAGTGAGCATACTGAGCCTACAAGAATTGCTATAACTGCTGCCCAGTTAATTCCTTTGAACTGACCTTCTCTGTCATAAAGTGTATTGACATCAAGCTTCATTTGTCTCAAAACAAAGAAATCTACAACCATTACTGCAAAAATCGGCCCAAGGAAAGCTGAATAGAATTTTACGAACAAATCCAAACCTTTCGCAGATTCTTCAGTTACCAATTTCCAAGGCATTACGCAGACGCTCAAAATTCCTACGAGAATTGTTGCCCAAGACCATTTCATTTTGAACTGTTCCATTAAAACATACGAAGGAGGAACAATATTATTCAAAACGTTTGTAGTAACCTGAGCAAATGCTATGAACAAAAGCGTAATAATTGTTAAAGTTTTGCTTCCCATAGTTGTTGAGAAAACTACAACAGGGTCTGAATTTCCTGTAGCTGCCGTAACCAAAAGACCGATTAATCCCATAAATAATGTTACAGGAAGAATTGCTACTGTATAAATGCAGGCTTTTTTCGGAGCTTTGATTTCGTGTTTAACGTTTCGTGAATAGTCCGAAGCGTTCAAAATCATCGTTGAGTAAATTCCTAAGAATGCCGTTGTTGCTGCCCAGAAAGGCATTCCCCATGTTCCCTGAATGTTATCGAACATACTTCCGATTTCAACAGCGAATTTTGTTCTTACGACGTAGAGCATGTAAACCAAAATTCCTATGATGAAAATGCACGAAAAGTTTTCAAGCCATTTAATGCCGTGAAAACCTTTAATAGCTAATAAAACCTGTAAAACCGTAAAGCACCCGAAAACTACAGGAAGGTTGTTATAGCCGAAGAGAATGTTGAAGCAACTGTTAATTGCGCCAGCTCCTACCCAGCTCTGAAAACCAAACCACACGATAGCCGGAACGCCTCTTAAAAATCCGGGAATTTTTACTCCTGAAAAACCGAACGTGCTTCTCAACTGAACGACAAACGGAACGCCGTATTTATGTCCGCAAACTCCGACAAGAGCAAGAGCAACAGCTATAACTAAACAGCCGATTGTCATTGCTAAAACTGCCTGAGTTACTGTTAATGTTCCGATTAAAGCAGCTCCCATTGAGAACGTACCGATTGAAACGCAACCGCCCATAAATGCCGCAGCATATGAAACGGTATCCATAATTCTTTCTTTGACTGGTTGAAGATCAACGTCAACGCCCTCAGCAAATTTAGGATCTAAAACCTGATTGTCTACAATATTACTCACTTGACAAACCTCCTTAATCAAATTACTTTATTCTGCGAACTAACTCGCCGAAGCCTTTTTCACCGACAACTTTGCCGTCTTTAGCCATGACTTTGCCCCTTAAAATCGTGCAAACAGGAAGTCCTTTGCCCTTCATTCCGATGAAAGCAGAAACTTTGTTGACGTAATAAAGAGAGTCCGCTGTGATTTCCCATTCTTTATCAGGATCAATTATCAAAATGTCAGCGTCGAAACCGGGTTTGAGATTTCCTTTTTTGCCATAAATCCCGAACGCTTTTGCAGGTAAATATGCCATAGCTTTTGCAAGATATGTCGGACAAATTCCGCGCTTTGTTACGCCCTCGCTCCAAATTGCCTGAACGCAGCTCTGAATACCGCTGATACCGCCCCAAACTTCAAAGACGTTGTTGATTTTCTGTCCTAAAATTTCGTTGAATTTTTCATCGTAACTGCATGGCGAATGGTCTGAAGCTAATCCCGCAAATGTTCCTTTTTTGACATGCTCCCACATTCCTTCAAGGGCTTCTTTAGTTCTGAGAGGAGGAGCGCATTTGAACAAGGCACCGTTAGCAATAACATCGTCTTCAGTAAATGATAAATAATGACCGCATGTTTCAGCAGTAACATCAACTCCGCGTTTTTGAGCTTCGGCGATTTTGTCAGCAACGGCAGGGTGGCTTACGTGGCAAATATGGGCTTTGCAATTTAATTCTTCAGCGATTGCTATTACGGCTTCAGTTGCAACCATTTCGGAAGCTACTGTTCTTGAATCGAGAAAATCTCTCCATGTTAATTTCCCTGCGTCCTTCATGTGCTGTTCACGAGCCTTAATCATGTTGAAATCTTCGCAATGAAATCCCGCTCTGCCTCCAAAACCTTTAATGATTTCCATAGCTTCATAAGCCTGACCGTAATTTAACGGGCTGTAATCAGGTGAGACAGGGCCTAAAAATGATTTGAAAGCAACAACGCCTTTTGCATCAAGTTTTTCAAGCTCGTTAAAATTTGTCGGAACTAATCCGCCCCAAAAACAATAATCCGAATATGCGGTCTTGCCGACTTTTTCGTTTTTGATGTCGAATAATTCCGCAGTGGTCATGGCCGGTTCATTTTGCAAAGGCATATCAACAATCGTTGTGTAACCTCCGACTATTGCACCTGCTGTTCCGTGCTCATAATCCTCACGCCATTCATAACCGGGATCATTGAGATGAGCGTGAGTGTCAATAGCTCCGGGAAAAACAAATTTTCCGTTTGCATCAATGACTTCTTTTGCTTCAGGCTCAAAACCTTTGTCAAGAATTGCTGCGATTTTTTCACCTTTAACCGCAATATTTCCGACTTGGACTGCTTCGGGAGTAACGATTTTCCCATTCTTAATTAAAAGATCGTACATAAAAATTTCACTTCCTTATTATTTTATTTGACCCCCTCGCCATTTTATGGCCCTCTCCCCCTTCTCAGTGGGCGCAAGATTTTGTTTCCTCGTCTCCCTTGATAAGGGGAGATGTCATGAAATGACAGAGGGGTTCTTAAACTTTTTATTTCCTCTCAAGCGTCGTTCCAATGCAGAAACGTTTGCATGAAGGTAATATTCTCATTAAGATATAAAATAAAATTCCTGAAGGAATTGTTGCGGTGAAGAATGAAACGTCAATATTCCAAAGACCGATTACGGCTCCGACGATGATTGAAATGATTGCAGCCCAGTTTGTTCCGGCATGATTTCCGTTTTCATCGTATAAATCCTCAAGGTCTTTTGCTGAATAATTATGTCTGTGAAGAATGAAGTAGTCAACAAGCAGCACTCCGAATATCGGCGCAAAGAACGCACTGTAAACTTTAACGAAAATTGAAAGCCCTTCCGCTGATGAATCGTTCGTTAAAATCCAAGGGCATGTGCAAACCGCTAAAACTCCTACAACGATAACGGCTGTTCTGTGTTTCATCTTGAAAACGTCCATGAAAGCATAAGCAGGAGGAATAACATTGCTTGCCAAGTTTGTTGAGAGCTGGGCAAAAATTATGAATGACAATGTTACAACGAGAATGATTTTGTTATCAACAATATGTGTGAAGGCGTTAATCGGGTTTGCAATTCCTGTAGCTGTTGAAGCCATAGCTCCGATAATTCCAAGCAAAACTGTTGTAGGAACCATTGCTAAGAAATACGAAACTCCTCTCGCAGTATGTGAAATTCCGTCCTGCATTTCTCTTGAATAGTCCGAAGCATTTAACATAACCGTCGTACTGTTTCCGAAGAAAGCAATTATTGCCGCTACAAAAGGCATTCCCCATGTGCCCGTACGATTAACAAGCTCTGAAGTTACGATGTCCCATTTCTGAGTAACGAGAATGTATAACATATAGAACATCGCGATTATGATAACAGTACCTCCGACATTTCCAACCCATTTTGCGCCTTGAAATCCTTTAATTGAGAGCAGGATTTGAACGAACTGGAACACGAAGAACCATAACCAAACATTATTCAAAGGACTTTCAGGGCCTGTGAACATAATTACGATATTGTTAATGGCAGTTCCTCCGAGCCATGTTTGAAAACCGTACCACACAATCGCAGGTAAACCTCTTAACAAAACGGGAATAATATTTCCTTTTGTTCCGAATGCGCTTTTAAGTTGGATTGCATAAGGCGCGCCTGTTTTGTAACCGAATTGGTCATTAAGAGTTATACCGACAACAAGAATTGTTGAACCGATTAAAACTGCAAGGAAAAGCTGAAGGAAATTCAGGCCGTTTCTAAGCTGTGCTGATCCCATAGCAAGAGTTCCGATTGAAATACAACCGCCCAACCAGAGCATTGTATTTGAACCCCAGCTCATAATTCGTTTATCTTTTGGAATCGGACGAATCGAACTGGCTTCTTTTACTTCATTATTAACGTCGCTCATATTTTTCTCTCCTTTGTAAAAAATTAACGGGACTTAACAGGAGTTTGATATTTTCCGTAACCGCAGGCTTCGGGTAAATATGCTCCGTCTTTTGCAACAACTTTTCCGCGAATGATTGTGTAAATCGGTGCGCCTTTTCCTGTGAGACCGTTGAAGCAAGTTACATGTCCCTTAGTGAACAATTTTTCCTGCTCAACCTTCCAAGCTTTTTCAGGATCAACAATAACAACATCGCCGTCAAAGCCGATTTCAAAAGCACCTTTTCTTCCGTAAAGCCCGAAAATTTTCGCAGGGTTATAACCCATTACCTTAGCAATTAAAGTCGGACTTAATTTTCTCTGATGTACAACCATGTCGAACACCATCGGAAGGAAGAATTGAATTGCATTAAGACCGCCCCAAGCCTTCCAGATGTCTCTGGTGTTATTGTCTTTTTCCTCATCAGCAGCGGGTGAATGGTCAGAACCTACGCAAGATAACGTTCCGTCAAGGACATAATCCCACATTTTTTCCATGTCTTCTTTTTTGCGCATAGGAGGAGTACATTTTGCAGGTGCACCTTTTTCAAACACAAAATCTTCAGTGAAACCTAAATAATGCGGGCATGTTTCAGCAGTTATCGGAAGTCCTTCATATTGAGCCTCTTTAACAACCTGAGCTACCATAGGGTGGCTGACGTGGCAAATATGAACTCTTCCGCCTGTAGCTCTTGCCATGTCGATAACGTTTTTCGTTGCAACGTATTCAGTCCAAACATCATGAGCATCAAGGAAAGCACGAATTTTTTCCTGAGCAGATAATTCCGTTTTTGCTTTAGCTTCCTTTTCACGCTCTTTAACTTGGCCGAACTCTTCACAATGGAAACCGCATAAAGCACCGTAAGGTTTCAAAATTTCAAGAGCCTTTCTGATATTTCCAAGATTTACTGTCGGGAATAAAGGCCCATTTGGACATGTGAAACCTTTGAAGGCTAAAACTCCTGCTTCCTGAAGTTCAACAAGCTGACCCATGTTATTTTTTACGGAATTCGGAGAGTCATCAAAATCTCCTACAAGTCCGCCCCAAAATCCGTAATCAACATAAGAATGTTTGCTGACTAAACCATACTTTAAGTCAAAAGTTTCTTTGTTCATTAACGAGGGATCATGATTTAACGGCATGTCAATTAACGTTGTGCAACCTGCCGAAACAGCCGCTCTTGAACCTGTCTCAAAATCTTCACGATATTCAAAGCCCGGTTCATTGAGATGAGCATGACAATCAATAATGCCGGGGAAAACTAAATTGCCTTTTGCGTCAATAATTTCTCTTGCTTCGACATTGGCACCGGGAGCTAAAATAGCCGCGTATTTTCCGTCATGAATTGCTACATCAGCCTTATAAATTCGATCTGCCGTAACAAGTTTTCCGTTTTTAATTAAAAGGTCATACATTAACAAAAACCTCCTTTAATTTTTACTCGTCAAGAAGTTTCTCGATTAATTCCGTCATCAAGATTGAAGCCTTTGCAAGGTCGCTGTACTTGCTGAACTCAACAGGGCAATGGCTGCGTCCGTCTTTGCTTGAGACAAATAACATTACCGTCGGAAGCTGCTGTCCGATTTCGAGTGAGTCATGGCCTGCACCGCTTGGCAATCTCATATAAGTGTAGCCGTGTTCCTGACATGATTTTTCGAGAATGTCCAACATTTTTTTGTCAAGAGCAACGGGTTCGATTACTAATTTCGTGTCCATTTCGTAAGAACCGCCCATGATTTTTATCTCACGGTCAAGAGCTGCTCTGATTCGTCTTGTAATGTCGTTAATGTTCTCGTTGTTCATTGAGCGAATATCAACGGTAAATTCAACTTTTTCAGCAACGATATTCATTCCGCCGGGTACAACATGCACAAAACCGACTGTCGCAACAGTTCCGTCAGCTTTTTCACGAGCCCAATCAGCGATTTTGCTAATGACTTTTGAAGCAGTATCAACAGCATCTAACCTCATGTCCATCGGAGTTGTTCCTGCGTGGTCAGCACGGCCATGAACTGTAACCATATAACGCTGAATGCCTACGATACCTGTTACTAGTCCGATCTCCAAATTCTTTTGGTCAAGAACAGGGCCTTGTTCGATATGAGCCTCTATGAAATGTCCGATTGAACCGTCTTTCCATGCTGCGTCTTTAATTTTTTCGGGATCAAGTCCGTAACCTTTCATTGCTTCAGCTATTGAAATTCCCTTAGCGTCTTTGAAATTTTTGCAGTAATCAGGGTCTCTGTGTCCGAGCATTGCTCCTGAACCGAAATAACCCGTTCCGAAACGCATTCCTTCTTCATCATTGAAGCCAACTACAACTAAATCCCTCTTGAATTTTTTTCCGCTCTCTTTAATCTGACGTGCAGCTTCAAGAGAACATATAACGCCGCCGATACCGTCAAAATTTCCGCCGTTAATAACCGAGTCATAATGTGAACCAGTCATAACGCAAGGTAAATTTGAATCAGTACCCTTCATAACTCCGAAAACATTTCCAGCAGCGTCTTCTCTTACTTCAAGTCCGATTTCTTTCATTACGTCCTTGAGATAATTAACGGCTTGCCTTGCTTCGGGCGAAAAAGGAAGTCTCGTACAGCCGTCTCCCGGTGTTGCAGTGAACTGTTTAAGGAC
>CALBPU010000058.1 GCA_937899395.1 uncultured Fretibacterium sp. | reverse complement strand
TCTCTTCCGATCTGCAAGCCACATTCCTTCAGGCATTCGCTGAAAACGTTTTTTGAAATCAGCAATTCCCCATTTAACCTGAGTTTCTTTGTCACGCCTTGATGCTAACGGCATGATTATATGGTTGTAGACTTGAGCTAATGCAGAGCCGTGCCCTGAAAATCTTTTTCGACTCTGTTTATCAGCTTCGAGTATAGCTTCGTAACATAACGGGTCATTATCTTCGAGCCATGTTAAAAGTGTCGGGCCGATATTGAAACTCATTCGTGAGTAGTTGTTGCAGATTTTGATTATGTCGCCTTGAGTGTTTAAGATTCTGGAGGCAGCATTACGGCTGTAACATTCGGCTGAAATTCTTGCGTTCCAGTCGTGCCATGGTGCTGCGCTTTCCTGAACCTCTACAGTTTCGAGCCACGGATTTTCTCTCGGAGGCTGATAAAAATGTCCGTGAATACATATATAGCGTGGCAAGTATAAACAACTCCCTTCAAAATAATTAATTCATTGTAGTTAATTATACTCACTCTGAAAAATTTTCAATTTCTTTTTATCATTTTCCAAATTGAATTACTTTGTCATAATTCAGCGGTAAATATTTGTAAATGAGAATATATAATGCGCTGCTTAATCTGTTTAACACGTGTGAAATATTATAAACGTCTCCGTCATTAAAGGCTCTGCATGAACATAATTCGGTTTCACGAACAAGAGTTCGCAAAAAATTTATCTCGGCTGCTTCACGTTTCATTTCGCAATGCGTTAGGACATGGCCGAGACCGTAATATTTTTTCGGATTATGAGAGCGTGTGTGTATCTCATCTTCATCAATGCCGAACAAAATTAATTTACCTTCAAAGATTTTTTCACAAGCTTCACATCTTTGAAGCTCACGAATAACTTCACGCACTTGTTCTAAATCCGAAATATAATTTTGATTCTCCGAATATGTCTGCAATAAAATTATTTGAGCGTTAAGGCTGTCGAGTCTTCCTCTTAACTCCATTCGTGAATCTGTTTTTGTGTACGTCATTTGCTCAAATATCCCTCAATCCATAGTCTCATACTTACTGGCGAGTCATAATCGAGTACGACAGGTTGATATAAATTTCTTTGAAACCCAAATTTTTCATAATAACTTACCCTATGTTCATAACAATCCAATGTAAGAAATACAACGCCGCTGTAATCTCTGACGGTCTGTGCAATAAAAATTGCAAACTGCAAGGCTTCATTTCCTATACCCTGACCTTGATTTCTAACATCTACAGCAAGTCTCGCAATCTTGATGGCAGGAATTGTAGTGTAAGGCAAATTCATATTATCGCGCTCTTCAAATTCGAGGCGAATCGCATCGTTACAGAGCGATAAATACGCAATTAATTTTTCTTCAGCGTCAACGAATAAATATGTACGGCTTAAACCTTTTTCCTGCTCATCAAAAGCTTCATGATGCAAAAAATTTTCCATATCCTGCGAATGTTTTATGATTCTCTTACGTATTTTTGAATTATATTTAGAGAGCATTTCGTATGTTTCAACACAAGCAAAGCTCTCTGTTAAATGCCTGTTCTTATCAGAAAGCCTAAGTATTTTATAGTCTGTCATTCAATTTTTCGCTGAATTTTCTTTTCAATGCTTCCGCCCTGTCTTTTGATACAGGATTACTCTTTTGATTAGCTTCCTGATATATTTTTATTGCTGCCTGTCCTCGAATAATTGGTGTAGGTGCTATTTGTGTTGCCATGAAAATTTACCCCAACGTCGCTACCATTACTGCCTTGATAGTGTGCATTCTGTTTTCAGCCTCATCAAAAACTTTCGATTGTTCACTCTCAAAAACTTCTTCCGTAACTTCTGCTCCTTTTACGGCAGGAAGGCAATGCAAAAATATCGTCGTGTCTTTTCCCGTTGCTTTTATTAAATCCGAATTTATTTGCCAGCCCCTTAATAATTTATAACGTTCCTCCTTCAGAGCCTCTTCTCCCATTGATACCCATACATCAGTATAAAGAGCATCTGCACCTTTCACAGCCTCTTTAGGATCGTTAATGATTTTAATTGTGGAATGTTTTGCGATTGAACGGCACTTCTCCAACAAATTTTTATCAGGCTCAAGCTCTTTCGGTGAACTCACAACATAATTAACACCCATTTTTGCGCAGCCTATCATTAAAGCGTTAGACATATTGTTTCGCCCGTCTCCTAAATAAACGAGCGTCAAATTTTTCAAAGTACCGAAATTTTCACGTAACGTTAAAAAATCCGCCAAAACTTGTGTAGGGTGATCATCATCTGTTAAACCGTTCCAAACAGGAACACCCGAATATTTTGCGAGTGTCTCTACTGTTTCCTGCTTGAAGCCTCTAAATTCTATTCCGTCAAACATTCGACCTAACACTCTCGCAGTATCTTTAATATCTTCTTTTGCTCCTAAATGAATGTCATTTTTTCCAAAAAATTCAGGGAAAGCTCCTTCATCGTTACAGGCAACCGTAAATGAACTTCGTGTTCTTGTCGAAGCCTTCTCGAATAAAAGCGCGATATTTTTTCCAGCCAATAAATTTCCTCGAATGCCCATTCGTTTTTTTGTTTTAAGATCCGCCGCAAGTTTAAGCAAGTAATCTATTTCATCTGTTGTAAAATCCATTAATGTTAAAAAACTTCTGCCTCTGAGATTGACAGCCATTATAATTCAGCCTCCCGAAAAATTTTTTTTGCGATTATATCATGTAAAAATCTTTGTGATATACTAACTAAGTTAAAAATTAAAATTTCACACGCTCGTGCTATAGGTGAAAAAACGGGCGGAGGTTAAACCTATTAGGAGGTATTATTTTTTATGGCAGTAGCTAGTATGAAACAGTTGCTTGAATGCGGAGTCCATTTCGGACATCAGACACGTCGCTGGAATCCCAAAATGAAACCTTACATTTTCACAGAACGTAACGGCGTTTACATCATTGACCTTCAAAAAACAGTAAAAGGTCTTGACAGAGCTTATGAATTTATTCGTGAGACAGCAGCAAACGGCGGCCATGTTCTTTTTGTCGGAACAAAGCGACAGGCTCAGGAAACTATCCGTGATGAAGCAACAAGGTGCGGACAATTTTATATTAATCAAAGATGGCTCGGCGGTTTAATGACCAACTTCCCGACAATCCGCAGAAGAATTTCAAGAATGCTTGAACTTCGCAAATATGATGAGGAAGGCAAATGGGAAGATTACACGAAAAAAGAAGCCGCAATGATTAAGAAGGAACAATTAAAGCTCGAAAAATATTTGGGCGGAATTGCAAACATGACTTCGACACCTGACGCAATTTTCCTCATTGACCCGCGCCGTGAAGAAAACGCAATCGCTGAAGCGAGAAAATTAAATATTCCCGTTGTTTCGATTGTCGATACAAACTGCGATCCCGAAATGATTGATTACCCGATTCCAGGTAACGATGACGCTATCAGAGCTATCAAATTAATTACGGGCTTAATGGCTAATGCAGTTATTGAAGGACGACAGGGTGAAGACGCTGTGATTATTCCTGTACAGGAACTCAGCGAGCCTGAAGCAGTTCAAGCCGAAGAATTAATCGCAACAAAAGAACGCCTCTATGAAGATTATGAGGCCAATATTGACGACGAAAACATGGGGGAATAATTAATTATGCCTGAAATTACAGCTGCAAAAGTAAAAGAATTACGTGAACGTACAGGTTCGGGAATGATGGACTGCAAAAAAGCCCTCGCCGAATCTAACGGAGACATGGAGAAAGCAATAGATTATCTTCGTGAAAAAGGACTTGCAAAGGCCGCCAAAAAAGCTGAACGTACTGCAAAAGACGGAAGAATTTTCCATATCGTAAGTGATGACGGAAAACTCGGTGTAATGATTGAGCTTAACAGTGAGACAGATTTTGTTGCTAAGACCGACGAATTTAACGATCTCGGAAATAAAATCATCGCTCATTTATTCAGCAAGTCATTTGCAGATACGGCCTCATTGCTTGAGAGTGCTCACGAATCAGGAAGCACTATTAACGATTTGGTTACGGCAGTTATTGCTAAACTCGGAGAGAATATCGTTCTGAAACGTTTCGCAAGATTTGACGCTCCTAACGGAAAAGCATTCTGTTATATTCACAGCAATTATAAAGTCGGAGCACTTGCTGAACTTGACGCTGAAAATTCTTCAGTGATTAATTCAGATGAGTTTGCTGAACTCGGCCATGAAATTTGTATGCAGATTGCAGCAGCTAATCCGACATGTTTGAGACCTGAAGATGTTTCCGAAGATGTTTTGGAACGTGAAAAAGCAGTCTATCGTCAGCAGTTATTAGACGAAGGAAAACCTGCGGATAAAATCGAAAAGATTATTCCGGGCAAACTGAGAAAATATTATGAGACAGCTTGCCTTCTTGAACAGGAATATATCAGAGACTCTGACAAAAAAATTAAGGATCTTATTGCAGAAACAGGAAAGAAACTCGGAACAAAATTAAATGTGAAACGTTTTGAACGTTTTGCAATCGGTGAATAAAAATTTTTAATGCTCCGGTGTAAATAAATTTTTGCGCTGGAGCGTTTTTGCAATGGAGGCTGGAGAAAAAATGCCAAAGTTCAAAAGAATTTTATTGAAGCTTTCCGGAGAAGTTTTAGCAGGAGATAAACACGTTGGTATTGATTTTAAGACCGTAAAAAATTTTGCTGAAAATCTCGCTGAAATTCGTAAGGCAGGAATAGAATTATCAATAGTAATCGGCGGAGGAAATATGTTAAGAGGTCGTGATGCTCTTGAATACGGAATTGACAGAGTAACTGTTGATTCAATAGGAATGATTGGCACGATCATGAACTCATTAGCTGTTAAAGCCGCTCTTGAAAATATTAATGTTCCTGCTCAAGTTTTGTCGGCAGTAGCTGTTACTCCGTTTGTTGATTTATTTAACCGTGAACGAGCTGTTGAATTGTTAAGCTCCGGAAATATCGTAATATTTTCGGCAGGTACGGGACACCCGTTTTTTTCGACTGATACAGCAGCAGCTTTAAGGGCTTCAGAATTAAAACTTGACTGTCTTGTTAAGGGAACAAAAGTAAACGGAATTTATGACAAAGATCCTATGAAATTTCCCGACGCAAAATTTTTTCCGGAACTAACGTACAGTGATGCAATAAAATTAAATATCGAAGTAATGGACACATCGGCTTTTGCAATTTGCCGTGAAAATAAAATCCCTGTTTGGGTAATGAGCATTCAAAATTCAGATTGGGTTAAAAATATTATTGACGGTGTAAAAACCGGAACGCTTGTAAAGGAGGATTAATTTTCAATGCCTAAAGACGAACTTGCCGAACTTAAAATGAATATGGACAAAGCCGTTTCATTTTTACAGAACGAATATTTATCAATAAGGACAGGACGAGCACACCCCGGACTTGTCAGCGATATTAAAGTCGATTATTACGGAACGCCAACGCCTATTAAACAGCTTGCCAACGTTACGATACCTGAGAGCAGATCTATTCAGATTGCTCCGTTTGACAAGGCGAGCTTAAAGGCAATGGAGAAAGCTATTTTAGCAGCGAATATAGGAATGACGCCTCAAAATGACGGAACTGTTTTGCGAATGACGTTGCCCGAATTAACAAAACAAAGGCGTGTTGAACTTACAAAATTACTCGCTAAAAAAGCTGAAGAATCAAAAGTTGTAATCAGAAATTACAGGCGTGATACCATTGAAACTCTCAAGAAACAGGAGAAAGCCTCAGAGATTACGGAAGATGACTTGAAGAAATTCACGAAGGACGTACAGGACATCACGGACAATTACATCAAAAAAATTGACGAGGTTTACAAACTGAAAGAGAAGGAAGTACTCGAAGATTAACGAAGATTATTTGCTTTCTATTCCGAAACCATTTAACAGGCTTAGAAATTCAACAGGCTAAGGGTTCAAGATTTGATGTTTTTGCGAGATCTGTTGACGGTAGGATATTTCACATTGAAGTTCAGACATGAAAGAGACATTTTTCTTGAAGCGCAGTTTCTTTTATGCTGTGTCTGACTACATGATGCAGGCCAAACGAGGGGTGAAATATGAAAATCTTGAACCTGTAATTTTCATAGGGCTTATGAATTTTAACATGGATAATTTAAGTTCTCCTGATGAATGGTATACGCTTCATAGGGTGTCGAACGTTATAACTCATAAACCTACTTTTCGTGAAGTTGAATTTCACATGATTGAGCTGCCGAAATTTAGGCATTACCTAAAAGAAACAGGTATGAAGCCCGAAGATGATTTAGAAGAATTGCTATGTTATTTTGGAAATGTCGGAGGTAAAAAATTTATGGAAGAAATTGCGGAACGTAATGAAATGATTGCCCGTTATCAGGAACTTGAGAGGCTGTTTGACAGAAACCCTATAGAGATTAGGAATTTTTTAATCAATGAACGTATGAAAGTTGATTATCAATATAATCTTGAAGATGCTCGTGAAGAGGGACTTGAAGAAGGACGTAAACTTGGGCTTGAGCAGGGAATTGCGCAAGCTCAAATGGAAACAGCCCGTAATTTGCGTTTGCAGGGTATTTTATCTGATGAACAGATAGCACAGGTTCTTAATATTCCTGTTGATTTAGTTGCAAAACTTTAATCTTGAATTTTATTTATTAATATTAAGGAGATAAATGATGGACGAAAGAACTCAGTATGATTCAGCTGCTTATACTGCATTCAAAATGAAAATGAAATCACTCATCGGTGTTGACTTGAGTTCATACAAAGAACAAATTCATCGCAGAACTCACGAGTTAATGTCTCGTTGGAAATGCAAAACTTATGATGAATATTTCGACACGATGAAAAATGACGAAAAAAAACTCAGGGAATTCCTTGACCACTTAACTATTAACGTATCTGAATTTTTCAGAAACGACACTCAATGGTGGAAGTTACGCGACAAAATTATTCCTGAATTAATCCAGAAACGCGGCTCAAAACGCTTAAAACTTTGGAGCGCCGGTTGTGCAACAGGTGAAGAACCTTATTCGCTTGCAATTTTATCAGCCGTTTGCGGACTTGATACCATGAACCCCGTTTTAGCTGCTGATATTGACCAAGGGGCAATTTCGATAGCTCAAAAAGCAAATTACAGAAAAACTCAGCTCCTTAACGTTCCAAAGGAATATTTAGCGAAATATTTCACAACAAAAGATGCAGGCATTACATACGATGTAAACCCCGAAATTAAACGCAGAGTATCTTTCAAACGTTTCAATATGATTGAGGATTCATTCGGATCAAATTTCGATTTGATTTTATGCCGCAACGTCGTAATTTATTTCACAGCTCAGACAAAAGACAAGCTCTACAAAAAATTCTTTGATGCTCTTGCTCCCGGTGGTTATTTCTTAGTAGGCTCAACGGAGCAGATTTTTGGTCATCAGCAAATCGGTTTTGAATCAGCAGGGCCGTTCTTGTATACTAAAAAGTAAAAATAAATCGAATGTATGAATATTCGCTTACTCATTCAGTTAATAATACCGTTCAGGTTTTATGCCGGTGGTTCAGTTGGAAAAAAGTAAACAGAATTACGATTAAAGTCGGTGGAATGAAGCAAGTTAATCCCGAATTAATGACCTTCATTTTTGCCGCTGTTTCAAAAGATACTCCGGCTGAAGGTGCTATCCTCTCTGTTATGATAATTCCTACTACATATCACTGTTATTCATGCGGAAGAGAAGGAATGAGAGAGGATACTCAATTTTTATGCCCTCATTGCGGAAGTAAAAACGTAAAATTATTATCCGGACAAGAATTTTCCATTGAAATCCTCGAAGTTGAAGGCGGTTTGTTTAGTAATGAATGACACTAGAGATATATTAAGTTCTCTCTCTCCGAGACAACAGGAAGCTGTAACTTATATTGACGGGCCTTTATTGGTTTTAGCAGGAGCAGGGAGCGGAAAAACAAGAGTTTTAACTCACAAGATAGCTTGGTTGGTTGAGGAAAAAATTTCTGCCCCTCAAAATATCCTCGCAGTAACTTTTACAAACAAGGCCGCAGGTGAAATGAAATCCCGAATTAATAACCTTCTCGCAGGAAAAGGTTCTGAAAAAATTCAAGCAGGTACATTTCATTCTTACGGACTGAAATTTTTATTCAGGCATTTGAACGCTGCTAAAGAATTTGCCGACCTTAAAGAGGGGTTCACTGTTTTTTCCCGAAATGACAGCCATGCTTTATTAAAGCAATTAATGAAGGAAATGAATTTTTCCGAAGGTGAATTTTCAGCTCAGGAAGCTATGGACATTATTTCACGTGATTATATGGCATGGACACCGATACCTCACGACACTACGATTGAGGACGAAAATTATTTTAAGCTCGCAAAAAAATATAGACAGGCATTAAGAGAACTTAACGCAGCAGATTTTGATGATTTAATGATTTTGCCGTTGGAAATTTTGAAGCATGATATTAATCTTCGTCATAATGAACAGAATAGAATTAAATGGCTTCTTGTTGATGAATATCAGGACGTTAATATGCCTCAATATTTATTGCTGCGTTATCTCGTCGGTGATGATTGCGTTATAAATGTCGTCGGTGATCCCGATCAATCAATTTACGGTTGGCGAGGTGCTGAAATAAGAATGATTTTGAATTTCGAGAAGGATTTTAACGGAGCTAAAACTATAGTTCTTGATGAAAATTATAGGTCTAGCGGAAATATTTTAATCGGTTCAAACGCCTTAATCAAAAATAATTCAAACCGTCTCAAAAAAAATCTTCACACAGCTAAAGGAGCAGGCGAAAAAATTTATGAGCTTATTGTTTCGAGCGATTTTGATGAGACACAATTTATAGCGGACGAAATAGAAAAACTTTGCAGGCTTTTCAGTTATGATTACAAAGACATCGCAATTTTATACAGGCAAAACGCTATGAGCAGAGTTTACGAACAAAAATTCCTCGAAGAAGGTATACCTTACAGAATTATTCGAGGGCTTTCGTTTTATGATCGTATGGAAGTTAGAGATGTTTTAGCGATTTTGAGGCTTGCATTAAACCCTCTTGATTTTTCGGCACTCGAAAGAATTTCAAAGTTCGCTATAAAAGGCATGGGACCAAAACGGCGAAGTGAATTTCAAGATTGGCTCTCATCTCTTGACGAAAATGATCCTGCAAAATTATGGTCGTCAGTTTTAGTAGGAGCATGGCCGGTTAAAGGTCAAATTTCCGAAACGATGAAAAATTTTGCCTCTCATATGTGCGCAATATTAAATTTTGCCGACAGAGGTATTAAACCTGCTATTGATTACGTTTTAAGAGAGCTTCACTATGAAGATTACTTAAAACTCAATGACCCTGATAATTTCGAAGACAGACTTCAAAATGTTAAGGAATTAAAATCCGTTGTTCCTGAGGGAAATTTAGGTGAAGCACTTGCTGAGGCAGCATTGTTCACTGATGCCGATACAAATAATAATGACGGTGAAAACAGTTCGGTCGGACTTTTAACACTTCATGCTTCAAAAGGGCTTGAATTTCCGGTAGTGTTTATTGTCGGAATGGAGGAAGATTTATTCCCTCATTCAAGAGCAAAAGACGATGAAAAAGAACTTGAAGAGGAACGCAGATTATGTTATGTCGGAATGACACGTGCTGAAGAAAGATTATATTTGACAGCAGCACGCTCAAGGAGGCTATACGGAGGAGTTGTTGAACATGATCCTTCAAGGTTCCTTTATGAAATTCCTGACCGATGCAAAATTACGGACGAAAGACAATCACGAAAAGTCAGAACTCTTTATATAGACAGAAACAGAGGAAATTATTACAGGAATGGCGGTTATAGCAGTAACAGGAGATATTGGAGCAGGTAAATCGACCTTATCAAAATTATTGGCGAAAAAATTAAATTGCGAACGTTTTGACGCTGACGAAACAGCAAAAGCTTTATGGGAAAATTATGATGTAAAAAAATTAGCCGCTTCACATTGGGGCGGTGAAATTTTTGATACTCAGGGAAATATTATTAAGGCAAAAATTTCGGATTATATTTTTTCAAGCAAAGAAGATTGGAATTTTTGCAACTCAATTCTTCATCCTTCAGTCATGAAAATTTTAAGCGAAAAAATTCACGATAATGTCGTAGTCGAAATCCCTTTAATTTTTGAAGCGGGCAAAACAAATTGGATTGATAAAATAATTTACGTTGCAGCACCGTTTAATATAAGGGCAGAACGCTGTAAAATTCAAAGAGGCTGGAGCGTTGAAGAACTCTTGAGACGGGAAAAATATTTATTGCCGCGTGATGAAAAAATTTCAATGAGCGATTATGTTATAAATAATGACGGCAATATTAATGAACTTGAAAAAATAATCACGGGAATAACTTTATGAGCATAGAATATTCAAAGCAGGCTCAAAAATTTCTTGAGAGGCAAAATATTTCTGTTCGTCAGCGTATAATTGTAATCTATATCGACAGAATATTTACAAAGGGAGTAAAAATTCATGAGTAAACAAAACGATATTAAAGAAAAAATCTATACGGCTGTTGATTGCATGGACAATAAATCCGCAAAAAAATTGTGGGATATTATTGCCAGAGATTTCAATGAATTTTCTAAATGGGCGTTAATTCCTGAAGAAGAACCTGATGAAATTGATTTATACATGCTTAATCAAATTGAAAACGATCCTGACTGTCATGAATTTGTAAGCTCGGAAGAAATTGAAAAATTATTGTTATATCCCGAACAAAAAAATAAAATTGCTTAAAACAAAATTTTTAAGGAGAGAAAATATTTTATGAAATCAAATGAAGTACCTGAAAGAAATTCAATTCCTGATAATTTCAAATGGAATTTAGAGGCAATATATAATTCATTTGAAGATTGGCAGAAAAGTTTTGATGACGTTCAAAATAAAATCGAAGCTCTGAAAAATTATTCAGGAAAACTTGGTGAAGGCTCAAAAACTTTGTTGAATTTTATCAAAGATGATGAAGCAGTTTCGCTCGAAATCGGAAAACTTTATGCCTATGCTAATATGAAAAGCCATGAAGATTTAAGAGAAACTAAACCGATGGAACTTGCAGGGCTGTCGGAAAGTTTACTCGTGAAATATTCATCGGCTGTTGCGTTTTTCGAGCCTGAAATTTTATCGCTTGATAACGATTATATTAACAACTGCATTAAAACCGAACATGAATTAGCACGTTATGAATTTTTCTTCAGGAAATTATTGAGGGAGAAAGAACACGTTTTATCTCATGAGCTTGAAGTTTTATTGGCTAAAGTCGGCGAATTAAAAGCTGTTCCCGAAAATGCTTTCACACTTTTAACCGATGCTGATATTAAATTCCCTGACATTAAAGATGAAGACGGAAATTTAACAGAGCTTACCGAAGAACGCTGGAACAAATTTTCACGAAGCAAAAACAGAGATGTTCGCAAAAATGCTTTCATAGGAATTTACGGAACATACGCTCAATATAAAAATGCAATCGCAGCTTTATATTCAGGTTCTGTAAAGGGAGATATTTTTTATGCAAGCTCACGAAAATATAAAAACTCTTTAGACATGGCATTATTCGGCGAAAATGTCTGTGAAGATGTTTATAATCACGTTGTAGATACTGCGAAAAATTATTCGGGCTTAATGCACAAATTAGTTTCGTTAAGGAAAAAAGTTTTGGGAATTGATGAATTTCATTTTTACGACATTAACGCACCGATTTCAAATACTCCTCAAAACGAAATTAAATTCGATGAAGCCGTTGAAATTTCGTTAAAAGCTCTTGAGCCTCTCGGTGAAGATTACATTAAAAATTTCAAGCAGGGAATTTCGGACAGATGGATTGATATTTACGAGAACAAAGGTAAACGTAAAGGAGCTTATTCGTGGGGGTCTTACGGAACACAACCTTATGTCCTTTTGAATTATAACGGAACACTTAACGATGTTTTCACGTTAGTTCATGAAATGGGACACAGTATGCACAGCTTTTACTCACGAAAAAATCAGCCTCAAGTTTATGCCGATTATACGATTTTGCTTGCTGAGGTTGCTTCAACTACAAACGAAGCGTTATTGCTTGAATATCTCTTGAAAAATTCTGACAGCATTGAGAATAAAAAATGGCTTCTTGATTATTATTACAATATGGTCAGAGCGACGTTTTTCAGGCAGGCAATGTTCGCGGATTTTGAGAGACAAACTCATTCGCTCGCTGAAAACGGAGGAATTTTAACTCCCGATTTCATGAATAATTTATGGGAAAAATTAAACTCCGAATGTTACGGAAGCGAAATGAAAATTGATGAAGAACTTTGTGTCGAATGGGCAAGAATACCTCATTTTTATTCGGCTTTTTATGTTTATAAATATTCGACTGGTTTTACTGCGGCTAATGCTTTTGCTTCATCAATTCTTAATCACGATGACGGAGCTGTTGAACGTTACTTGAAATTTTTACAGAGCGGAGGCAGTGATTACTCGCTTAACATTTTAAGGAGAGCCGGAGTTGATTTAACAAGCACAGAACCTTTTGAGAGGACAATGAAATTCTTTGAGAAGAGATTAAATGAGGGATTTGAAATATGGGGAATGTAAAATTAATCGCCTTTGACCTTGACGACACTTTATTCAACACGAAAAAAGAAATCACTCCCGAAACTTTTAACGCCCTCGAAAAAGCTGCTTCAATGGGAATTGAAATTGTGCCTGCAACAGGTAGATTTTGGTATGCTGTTCCCGAAAGTATTAAGTCAATGAAATTTGTACGCTATATTATAACTTTGAACGGCGGAGAAATTTTTGACGTTAAAGAATCAAAATCTCTTGCACGTTTTGAACTTTCAGTCGGACTGACAATAGCTCTTGCAAAAACTTTTGAGGAGTATTTCCCTGAAGCAATTTATGATTGTGTAATGGACGGTAAAGGCTTTATGAATCAAAAATGTTTCGATAAAATTCCAGAACACATGATTAACGAATGGCAAACGAAATTGGTTCGTGATTTCAGAACGCCTGTTGATGATTTACCGAAATTAATCGCCGAAAAAAATACAGGCGGTCAAAAAATGCAGATTTACACACTCGATAAAGAACTCCGTGAAAATTTATTGAAGGCTCTTCCGATTGTATTTCCGAAGGCTCTTTTCACTTCTGCGATAAAAAACAACATCGAAATTAACGCTTTATCTGCTAACAAAGGCAACGGACTAAAATTTATCGCTCAACATCTTAATATACCTCTTGAAAATACTTTAGCGTTCGGAGACGGCCTTAATGATATTGATTTAATTAAGACGGCAGGAACAGGTATTGCTATGGAAAATGCCTGCGAAGAATTGAAAAATGTTGCGGATTATATAACGCTTTCATGCAATGATAACGGAGTTGCTGAAGGGATAAAAAAATTTTGTTTTACCCGTTAATAATAATTATATTTTGCATCCTTGCTGAAAATCTTGTAAGAATATCATTGAAGGATTTTGTACAGTTAAGTTACAATTCCGGAGCAGCCTTTGGAATTTTGAATAATGTTCCTAAGGTTGCTTTAATTCTTTCATGTTTTGTATGCGTTATTATAATTTTCGTTCTAATCTTCGTGAAATTAAAACCCGTTGTAAAAATCGGTTTATCTATAATGCTTGGAGGGGCAATTTCAAATTTTATCGAGCGGATTGTTTTCGGCCATGTTATAGATTGGATACCATTACCGTTTCCGTTCACGATTTTGTTTCCGGATTTGAATTTTAATCTTGCAGATGTCGAAATTTCATTGGGAGCTTTAATTGCGTTTCTGTCGTATTTATAATTTCGGAGAAGGTGTTAAATTTGCGTATATATCTTGATAATTGCTGCTATAATCGTCCTTATGATGATCAGAGCCAGCTAAGAATATCAATCGAAACTCAGGCAAAATTATTTTTACAAGAACAAATATCAATCGGTAAAATAGAATTGGTATCATCGTATGTTCTTAACGCTGAAAACAGCATGAACAAAATTTCATCTAAGCGTGAAAATATTAGGGCCTTCATCAATGAAAATACGTCGTGTTATGTAAGTGCCGTTCATAAAAATGAAATTGAAAAAGAAGCTATCAGTATAATGGATAAAGGAGCAAAATTTATTGATGCCTGCCATGTAGCTTGTGCGATTTTTGCAAAGTGCGATTATTTTGTTTCAACTGATGACAGACTTTTGAAATGCAAAATTGATAAAATAAAACTTATAAATCCTGTAAATATTATTATGGAATTGGAGGAATTTTGATTGTTATCGAAAAATACTTTAGAGCTTTACGATGAAGGCGTTTCAATTTTAACGAAAAATATGGGAATAATAAAAGCAGAACAATTTATTTCGATTTTGTTGAAAGAACCGTTTGATTATACGAAATGGCATCAAAATATGGCTGATTTAATGACAAAAGAAGAATTTTCAGATATAGTTGAACTTTCAGAACGTATGACACCGTACAGCGGAGATATTTCTACAATTATTTAATATTTAATGTTAGGAGAGTAAATTTACAATGTTACAAATGGCTAATCCTTTTCTTGTTGCAGGGCTTTTGTTTTTCATGAGCCTTGTTGCAGGTACGTTATCCGAAAAAATCAAAGTCCCGGCATTGATTTTATTTTTAGCTATCGGAATGTTAGCAGGAGTTGACGGTCCCGGAGGTTTGAATTTCAGCGATGCCGTTGCTGCTAACCAAATAGGAACTTTCGCCCTTGCGTTCATACTTTTTTCGGGCGGATTTCAAACTAAGTGGACTGACATTAAACCTATCGTTACTCAAGGCGTTGTTCTTTCAACTTTGGGAGTGTTTTTAACGTCTGTTGTTGCCGCAATACCCATTGCAATGCTGCCTCAATTTAATTACAAGGACGCATTTTTGTTAGGCTCAATAATTTCATCAACAGACGCTGCTGCGGTGTTCTCAATTTTACGCACTCAAAGAGTTGGAGTTAAAGGAGATTTGAAACCTCTCCTCGAATTTGAATCAGGTAGTAATGATCCTATGGCTGTATTCTTAACACTGACTGCTTTAACATGGCTTGCAACTCCTGACGTGCCTGTTACGGAACTTGCGATAAAATTTGTCGTGCAAATGGCTGCGGGCGGTTTAATGGGATATTTGATGGGGCGTTTTGCTTGTTATGCAATTCAAAAATTGAAAGTCTCAAATGAAGCTTTATATCCTGTATGGGGAATTTGTATCGTATTAACGACGTTCGGAATAACTGAAACAGTTTACGGCAACGGTTATTTAGCGGTTTATATTTGCGGAATAGTAATGGGCGGAGGAGATTTTCTCTATAAATACAGCCTTCAAAGATTTCACGAAGGTTTTGCGTGGTTAATGCAGATTGTAATGTTCTTAGTGTTAGGACTTCTCGTTAATCCTAAAGAATTAATTAATTTTTCAGTTATAAATGTCGGACTTTTAATTTCAGCTTGCTTGATGTTTATCGCACGTCCTATAGCTGTTTTTGCATGTACTTCGATAAGCAGGTTTAATTGGCGTGAAAAAGTTTTTGTTTCATGGACAGGTTTAAGAGGAGCTGTGCCGATTATTTTAGCTACATATCCGCTAACTGAAGGACACCCTCAAGCCCGTTACATGTTCAACGTAATATTCTTCGTTGTTTTAACGTCAGTAATGCTTCAGGGAAAAACTTTAGCCGATGCAGCGAAATTATTGAAACTCGACGCTATTGTCAGAGAAGCTAAAACATATCCTTTAGCATTCGACAGAACACCGGGAAGCGGAACTGAAGAAACCCGTGAAGTTGACATAATGCCTAACGCTGCTGTTATAGGGAAAAAAGTTATGGACTTGAAATTCCCCGAAGGTGTTACAATTTTGTTAATTAACAGAGGCTCGAAATTTTTAATCCCTAAAGGAGCTACAGTACTGGAAGAATATGACACGTTGCTGTTATTTGGAGAACGTGAAAAACTTTCGGCAGTTGAGGAAGGACTTGCAAAAATTTCCGAACCTGAAGAATAAAGGCTATAATATTATTTCTAATTCATAAATCATTAGGAGAAAATTTTTATCATGAACGAAATTATCAAAGATATTTTTACGCTTAAAACGGTTTGGATTGATCAAGGCGGCGGAAAATGGAAAGTCAAAAAACGTTTTCACCCGATTATAAGAGTGGCATTAATGTTGCTGTGTGTTTTTGCGGGAGGGATTATTTATTCAAATATCGGAGCTTTGAAAAATCACAATGCTGAAGCTGTTACCCAAAACAAAACTATAGTTAAAGCTGCATTGCCTGAACCTGAATTAAAACCTGTTAAAGACAATACGATATTAATTCCTCTGAAAGTTGCTAAGAAAACCGAAGAAATTATTTTGCCTTCAGAAAATAATCCTGACACCGACAAAATAATTAAAGTTAAAGAGCCTCCGAAGTATTCAGTCATTAACAATGATAATAGTTACAGAATTGTTGTGAGTAAATCAAACTATACTCTTTCATTATTCAAAGGGAATGAACTTGTGAAAGAATATTCTATTGCTGTAGGAAAAAATCCCGGCGATAAACAGCGTAAAGGAGATAACAGAACGCCTGTGGGAAATTTCAAAATTGTCTCGATTGAAAACGCTTCAAAATGGAAACACGATTTCGGAGACGGTAAGGGAAAAATTGCCGGAGCTTACGGCCCTTGGTTTTTGAGGCTTGATGCAAAAGGCTGGAAGGGAATCGGTATTCACGGAACACATGATCCTGATTCAAGAGGAACAATGGCAACAGAAGGTTGTATAAGGCTCAGCAACGAAGATGTAACCGAATTAAAACAATATGCTTATAAAAATATGCCTGTAACAATCAGTGAGAATTAATGAGGAGTGAAAAAATTTTATGCTTAAATGCGGAATAGTAGGTCTTCCTTTATCAGGGAAGTCAACAATTTTTAATGTTATTACGAGGGCAGGTGCCGAAGTTAAACCTTATGCCGGCGGAAAGACTGAACCTAACAGAGCCTTGGTGAGCGTGCCTGATAAAAGATTCGACAAGCTCGTTGAAATTTTCAAACCTAAAAGTGAAAAGCCTGCCGATGTTGAGTTTGTAGACCTTGCAGGATTATCAAGAGATGCGGGAAAAGGTGCAGGATTAGGAAATTCATTTTTGTCATTTGTATCGGAGTCTGAAGCGCTGCTGCATGTTATCCGTGTGTTCAAAAATTCTGCTGTGCCTCACCCTGAAAATTCTATTGATCCGTTTCGAGACTGGAAGATTGTTGAAGCTGAATTAATTTATCGTGATTTAGGAGTTATAAGCAACAGATTGGCGAGGCTTGAGGAAAAAAAGGCGAAAAAGAAATTAACTCCTTCAGAAAATTCGGAATTTGAATTGATTAAGGAACTTGAAACGCATTTGTTAAACGAAAGCCCTTTGAGAGAATTTAATATGACTGAAGAGCAGAAAAAATTGTTATCAGGATTTGCATTTTTAACATTGAAACCTGAATTAATAGTTTTGAATCTCGATGACACTCAAACAGGAGATGTTCCTGAAATTAAAGAGCTTGAAAAAGAAATGTCGAAAAAAAATTTAACATGCGTGAAAGTTTACGGTTCAACGGAAATGGAACTTGAACAGCTTGACCCTCAAGACAGGGAAGAGTTTATGAAGGATTTATCAATAACTGAACCCGGCCGAGACAGATTAATTCATGAGGCTTATAAACTTTTAGGATTAATTTCATTTTTCACGAGCGGCTCTGATGAAGTCAGGGCATGGACATTGAAAGAAGGTTCAAATGCTGTTGATGCGGCAGGAACAATTCATTCTGATTTAGCCAGAGGCTTCATAAGGGCACAAGTTGTATCGTACGAAGATTTTGAAGCAAACAATTATTCGATAGCTCAATGTCGCGAAAAAGGTGTTTTGCGTCTTGAAGGCAAGGAATATATCGTTAAAGACGGAGATATGATTGAGATAAGATTTAACGTTTAGCAATATTAAATTTTAAGATTTTTTCCTGTTGGAAAATGTATGACATAATAATTAACGGCGAAGCGATAACCGAAATGAGCAAGCTTGAGCCTGAAAGTATAGATTTAATTTTTGCAGAACCTCTAATTTTTTCGGTTTGCCGTGAAATAAAAAATTGACATTGCTATTGCACACAAAATCCACCCCGCAGGATAACCGAAAGCTACTACATAAAAATTATCGGGAATTAATTTCGTTATGAAATATAAATATATCTGACGGAAAATTACATGTGTGCAAAGAGTTATTATCATCGGCGATTTTGAATCTCCGTAACCTCGTAATGCTCCCGACAAAACCTGATTGAAACAACATACTGTCGCTATGGGTGAACATAATCGGATAAATAATGCTCCGTATTTTATGACTTCTGCGTCAGGGCTGAATAAATTTGAAAGGTTAGGAGCAAATATATAAAGTATTGAAGCTACACATGATGAAACCGAAATTATTATTCCGAACGCTACCCATGTTCCTTTGTTTGCACGTTCGATTTGTCCAGCTCCTAAATTTTGTCCTGTGAATATTGTTACAGCCTGTCCCATGCTTTGAATCGGAAGCATCATGTATTGATCCAATTTTACATAAATTCCCCAGCCTGCTATACATGCCGTTCCGAAATAATTTATATATGATTGAACAAAGACGTTTGAAAACGCAACAATGGCCATTTGAATACCTACAGGCAAACCGATTTGCAAAATTCTTGCCGCAATCTTTTTATCAATATGAAGATTTTTCAACGCACATGTTGATGAAGCAAGCACATATAATACGAGCAACGCTGAAATCATTTGAGCTATTATTGTCGCGAATGCCACACCAGCTATTCCCCAATGAAAATAAACGACGAAAATTAAATCAAGAATTATATTTAATACGCTGCAAAAAATTAAAAATAACAAAGGGCGGCGGCTATCACCCATTGCTCTGAGAACAGCTCCGCCCATGTTATATATCAAAAGTCCCGAAATACCTCCGAAATAAATTTTCAAATATAAATTCGCTTCCTTGAAAACGTCTGAAGGTGTCGAAATTTTTCTCAAGAGCCACTCCGAACACATAATTCCCGTAAACGTTAATAATATACATGCTATGAAAGTTAATAACAATGTTGTCTGAATGGAGCTTAATAATTTTTTTTCGTCTTTAGAACCAAAACTCTGACTTATTACAACACCTGCGCCAACAGCAGTACCGTTGAAAAATCTTACCAACATTCCGCATATATGTGTCGTGGCACTGACCGCAGCAAGAGCCGATATTCCGACATATTGTCCTACAACTATACTGTCAGCTGTGTTATATAAAAGCTGAAGCAAATTTTCAAACAACAATGGCACCGTAAAAGTTAATAATACAGGCCATATTTTTCCAACTGTCATATCAAGCTCATGCCGCTTCATAATTTTTATCTCCTTTTATTTCTTTTTAGGTTTAGGAGGAGCAAAATAACTCGCCGCAAAACCTAAAAATCCCGCAAGTACCGACATCCATATACAATATATTTCACATTTCCCAGCTGATAAAACCAGTTCACCGTTTCCGAGCAATGCCCCAAAAAATTGTACCACAACAAGAGCAAAACCCATTAACATAAATAACGGAAGGCTTATCGTGAAGAAAAATGAAAGTACTTTATAAATAAATGACTTCATGACTTATTCCTCCTTTCAAAATTAACCGCCGTAAACGGGTAAAATCTGGAACATTATTAACAATACCACTATTATTTCAGGTATAGCATAATATATCACTAAATCCTTGAAAATTTTGAAAGGTTCGTCAACGTTCGCAATTCCGCAAGCTATATAAATCGGAGCGGAGTTCGGAGGAATACAACTTTGATTTGAAACGAGGTTTATAAATGCTACACACGATGCTAAAGGTGAAAGGCCGATTGAACGCATTGCCATGTAACATACAGCTCCCATTGCGCTTGTAGTTCCTGTTGCATTGAAAGGCCCTACCATCATCGTAATAATTCCTACGATAGCAAAAATTATTATCATTGATGAAGCTCCGCCTTCATTAAGAGACTTAAATAAAGCCGTAAATTCTTGGCTCATTCCCAAAATCGTTAAAAGTCTCGATGAAAGGAATGCGCAGAAAAGCATTGCCCCTAAATCGCTGAAACGTCCTATTGATTTCTCGCAAAGTTTCCACCAACCCGAAATATTATGAGGAAGATATTTCCAGCCTTCAATGATTGAAAAGAACGTTATCAAAATCGGAATCCAGAAAATCATCGAAATTGATTTGAATGCTCCTTTAGTTCCTGCGAGGCGTGCCGAAATCCAATCGCCCGTGCTGAACATCGTAAAAAGTAACGGAATTAATATGCCGAGAAAAATTATTAATGAACTTCCGTTTTCCTTTAACGCTTTTCTTAGAGGCATAATTTTTTCACGCGGTACAGCTTTCAAACCTTCCTGTTTTGCAAATATGAAAACGATTACCAATCTTACAAGCAATACAAATCCTGCAACACTCATTAACGCAAGATATAAACCGTCGCTTGATACTTCAGCAGATACAACATCAATTCCCAAAACTAAAAGCATTACACTTGAAGGCGGAAAAACATTTCCTAATCCTCCGTTACCTGCAACTATTGAAGCACTGCGTTCTTTGCTCCAGCCGCTTTCCTGCATCCATGGAATTGTTACAGAACCTATTGAAGCAGCACTCGCACTGGCAACTCCCGAGATCATTCCGAATAATGCGCTTCCTATTGTTGCGACATATCCTGAACCGCCGGGAAGCCAACCGATTAAGCTGTTCAAAATATTTACAAGCCTTCCTATTACTCCTGTTTGATCAAGTACATAGGCCATGAAAACAAATGCAAGTCCTGCGTAAATGACTTCCTGTTTAGCCGAATATGCAAAAGCATCGCTGAACATATCCACAGCATTTTTTCCGCCCCAAGTCGCTCCTATTATCAACATCACAAGACACGTCCAGAGCATTGATTCGCCCATTGAGCGTTTCATGTAAACATTAAGGACAATTATTAAGGCAATATAAATAAATAACGTCGTAATTCCTACACCCATTTTTTATTCTCCCATTTGATATTTCGCAGTCCAACTTTCAAGCGTAATAATTCCTTTACCTTCTTTACGCTTTTCTGTCGTTTCGGCATGTTTTTTACTGTATTCAACAATATCCGATTCCATAAGAGCAAATGTCTTGTCCTCTGAAGAATGTTTTTTGTGAGCAACTTCGGCAAGTTCTTCAGCATCTTGAGGGCGAATTACAACTATTCCGTCCATATCTCCGACCAAAATATCTCCCGGAAAAACAACTTGACCTCCGCAAGCAACAGGAGCATTGACCTCACCGGGACCATTTTTGTAAGGGCCTTGAGGAGTTATGCCTTTGCAATAAATCGGCATTGTTAATTTTTTGATACCGTCCAAATCTCTCAAGCAACCGTCAACAACTATTCCTGCAAGCCCCTTAGTCTGTGCAAAACGCATCATAATTTCGCCTGCGAGTGAACGATTATTTCCGCTTCCTCCGTCAACTACAATAACATCTCCGGGTTGTGCCATGTCGAGAGCCTGATGAAAAAATAAATTATCACCGATCGGAACTTTAACGGTGATTGCTGTTCCCAAGAGCTGCACGGCTGTGTCAGGATTTTGAAGAGTGATGTAATCGTGCATACAGTAAAGACGATTCATTTCGTCATTAATGTTGCTCGAAGGAAGCCCTCTGAACTTTTCAATAAGTTCACGTGAAGGACGCTTGAAATTTGTGAAAATACGATTTCCTATTGTGCTCATGAATTTTAACTTCCTTTCTTTTTTGAGAATAATTTAGAAAATACAGGCGAAAATAATGACAAAACTATTAACGCCGTAAGCACCAAAGCTATCGGACGACCCATAACATATTTGATAAAACCTCCTCGTGCATTTGCAAGCATATAAGCCCTGCGCCAATTATTCTCACAAATTCCGCTCAATACCATTCCTAAAACCATAGGAGGTGCAGCAAAGCCGCATTTTTTCATTATGAATCCGAACAAACCAAAACCGAGCATTATTACAACATCAAAAATATTGTTTCTTATTGCAAAAGTTCCGAGTACTGAAAGAGCAACTATCATCGACCCAAGATAACCGATTTTTATCGTGCTGATTTTAGCTACGTAACGTGCAATGAAAAGACCTATGACACCCATTAAAATATTCGCAAGCAAAAATGAAACCATAACTCCGTAAGTTGTCGTTGAATATTTCGTGAACATTGAAGCGCCCGGTGTAAGTCCGTACATAATCAAAGCACCTAATAATATTGCAGTAACTCCGCTTCCTGGAATACCGAGAGTTATAAGAGGGATTAATGCTCCTCCTGTTGCAGCGTTGTTTCCTGCTTCACTTGAAGCAACTCCTTCCATTGCTCCATGACCGAATTTTTCGGGTGTCTTTGAGAATTTTTTCGCAGTTGAAAGACAAAGCCATGATGAAACACCTGCTCCGGCAGCAGGGACTATTCCAACAATCGTTCCTATGATTGAAGAGCGTGTTATGTTGGGAATTAAGGTCTTAAATTCACTCCATTGTGGCAACACTCGACTATGTTTCAAATTTTCCTCATCTTGAATTACTGATCCTGTTTTACCGTGATAAACGTCCCATGCAAGAGTCATAACTTGAGAAATTGAGAATAACCCGATTAAAGCAGGAACAAAATTTATTCCGTCTTCAAGATTTATACTGCCGAATGTCATTCTGGGAACTCCTGTTATAGCATCAAGTCCGACACAACCCAACAATAAACCTAACACTCCTGAGAACATTCCTTTAACGAAAGATTCTCCTGCTAAACTTCCCATTACCGTTAAACCGAAAACTGAAAGCAAAAAATATTCAAGCACCGAAAATTTTAACGAGAATGCGCCCAACGTCGGAGCTATTAATAACATCGCTATTGCACTTGTAACTCCTCCGATTGTTGACGCAACTGTTGACACTCCGATAGCTTCCATTCCTCGACCTTGTTTTGTTAATTCAAAGCCGTCTATAGCAGAAGCTGCTGAAGCATTTGTTCCGGGAGCATGACATAAAATTCCGCTTATCGAACCTCCGTAAATTGCTGAAGTGTATAAAGCTGTGAGCATTGATAACGCAGCCGTCGGACTCATTCCGTAAGTTAAAGGAATTAAAATCGATACTCCCATTACAGCTGAAAATCCCGGAAGCGCTCCTATAACCATTCCTCCAACTACTCCGATTAAAAGAGCTATAATGACTTCAGGATTTGCGATTGCGTTAAAACCGGCAAGAATATTTGAAAATGTAAGCATAAATTTCACTCCTTAAATTCTTCCGAGCAGTCCGAAGCCTCCGGCACTAACTCCCAAAATTTTCACGAAAACAAAATACACGAGAAGCAAATATATAGTTACGATTGAAAACATGACTTTGAAATTTCTCTGCTTCATGAAAAACATTAACGAGATAATCATGATTGCACTTGAAACCAAATATCCTGTGAGCCAAAATAAAAGCACGTAAATTCCGATTAATAACCATGCTATAAACGGATATTTCAAAACGTCAAGAGTTAAAAATTTTTTATCGCTGCTTTTTTTCAGACCATTAATTAAAATTACCAGCGAAAAAACAGCAAGCAAAGCATCAAGCAACAACGGCATAGTTCCAGCACTGCCTCGAAGTCCGACGTTCAAATAAAAAACATACGCACAAAAAATTAAGGCAATGATTCCGATATAAAAATCCTGATGAAACTTTTTCATTAATTCAATCCTCAAAAATAAAAGGGCATCTGTTTTTCAGACACCCTTTAATTTCAATTTTATTTTTCAATTCCCCAGATTGAGAGCCTGCGGTTTAACAGTCCGTTCAGCAAATCGTAATATTCTTGTCCTGGAATAAATACCATTTCCGAACCTGTTGTCGCCATATTTGCTTGAAATCCTTTATCATCAAAGCAAACTTTTAACGCCTCAATCATTCTGTTAATTATTGCTTGGTCAACGCCTTTTGCATATCCGAAACCGCGAGCCGAAAATCCTACGTAATCATCAATTCCTGATTCAATAGCTGTAGGAACATCAGGAAGGAATTTTGAACGCTGTTGTCCGAAAACTACGATAGCGTGATAACCGTTTGCTTCAGCGTCAGATAAATCGCCGATGTTGCCCGTGAAGAAATCTGTTTCGCCTGCTAAGAACATCGTAAGGGCATCAGCATTTCCATCAACAGGAATTGTAACAATTTTGCAGCCGAATTTATCCTGAAGATATTTAATGACTGTTCCGTCTCCGCTTAAAAGTCCGCTTCCCGGAGCTGCAACAATGAGCTGATTTTCCTGAGCATATTTAATCAGTGAGGGATAATCCGAAAAACGTGTCTCATCATTTCGTATTGCGAAAATGTTGTAGTCAATCGAAAAATTCGCAAGCAATGCAAAATCTTCAATCGTTGCTTTTCTGGGATTATCAGGGTCATAATGTCCAAGAACGGTATTAACATTTGTCTGAGTGAAAGTGTAACCGTCTTTTGCTCCGTTTAATAATTGATTCCATGCAAGCCAGCTTCCGCTTCCCGGCAAATTTTCAATCAGAATTGGAACACCGAGTTCTTTTGCTAAAGGTTCAGCGAGAAATCTGCAAAGAATATCAACGTTTCCTCCTGCCGAATAACCTACGAGAATCGTTATGGGCTTTGTAGGCCATTCAGTACCGTCTGAAAGTTTTATCGGAGCGGCTGAAGATGTTGAAGCAAAAACAAGAACTAAAAATAATACGAGAAGTTTTTTCATGATGAAATCGAAAGTCTCCTTTCAAAAATAAAAAATTGATTAAGGAAATTATATTTTTTATTTTATACAAAGTAAAATCGTGATATATTGTTAAAATGACAAAAAATTTTTGTTAAGGGTGTGTTTAAGAACAATGGATTTTGAGAGCTTGTATTATTTTGTCGAGGCAGCGAAAGATTTGCATATTACTATGACGGCAAAGAGGCTTTTTATGAGCCAACAAACTTTGAGCAATTACATTATGAGGCTTGAAAGACATTATGGAGTGAAATTATTTCACAGGAAGCCGAAACTTGAATTGACTTCAGCAGGAAAAGAGATGCTGAAATTTGCGGAAAAAGTATATCAAGCTGAAAATAATTTGAAAGGGATTTACGCAGATACTATTCAAAGTGATTCAGGAGAAATTACGGTGGGAGCAAGTTCGCCTCGTTCAAATTATTACTTGCCGGAAGTGTTGAGAAAATTCTCCGAAAAATATCCTAACGTTACAATAAATTTAATCGACAAAACATCAAGCGAGCTTGAAAAATTTGTACAAAATAATCAGGTTGATTTTGCAGTTGCAATAGACAGCGATATGACAAAATTAAACGCACATGTAAAATCGACGCATATAGATCCTGTTTATTTTTGTGTATCAGACAGATTGTTATACAAATTTTACGGTGATGAAATGTATGAACTCAAGGAAAAATCAATTAAGGGAGCTGATCTAAAAAATTTTTCAAAGTTACCTTTTCTTACAATTTATCCTCAAACGAGGCTAGGCAAAAAAATTAACGAGTGTTTTCAAAATGCCGGGTATGCTCCTAAAAGCTATTTGAACGCAACTTATACTACGATAATGGTACCGTTATGCAATGCAGCTTTAGCAGGGTGTTTCACATCACACATGAATATAAGCAGATGGAAATCAATGATTAAAGACGACGTTAATATTTTCCCGTTATTGAACAACGAAGAACCTGTAACTTTAACATTACGGGTTATATATAATAAGCAGCATTATTTGAATCATCATTGCAGATATTTTCTTGAGGTATTAAACGAAGAAATTTCGGCGATTAAAATTCAAAAATTATAAACTTCGTGATTTCTTATTAAAAAAATCAATGTGTGTTAAAATTACAAAATATTTTATTTCACTTAGAACTCATAGGATGCAGTGAACCTCCTTCGACTAAAGTCGAAGGCTTCGAAAGGATAAAAATCCTCGTCCAAGAAGTTTGGTTTTAAGTTTCCACTCATTAGAGCACCCTTATTCTTGCAGGCGTGTCCACTTCGCCCCTACTGTATAGCCCTGTTAAGGACACAACATTACTTTTCCTCATTATATTTA
>CALBPU010000057.1 GCA_937899395.1 uncultured Fretibacterium sp. | reverse complement strand
AAATGCCTTTGAACGAAATAACTTCCGGAATGATTTTAACTTTATGCCGAAAAATCGAAAAGTGTGGAACGATTGAGACAGCTTCACGTGTGAAAATTCTAATCGGGCAGATTTTTCGTTACGCCTTTGCGACGGCTCGAACTGAGCATGATCCCAAAATGCCCTTGCTTCTCGCCAACATAAACATATGGCCGCATTAACTAAACCTTCAGACATTGCATGTTGATAAAAAATATTGCTGCTTATCCGCGTAAGATTGTTCGCTGTGCATTGAAGTTTTCGGCTCTGACATTTTGCAGACCCGGATAAATTTGACAGGCCGAATTGTCTGAAATTGATCTTGAAGCCCTTGAATAGCGCATTCCCGCTGAAAAAATGAAAATGAAACGTGTTCACGTAGTACCTTTATCACGGCAAGCTATTACATGTCGCTTCCTTATGAAATTACGAAAATTTTTATCATGAAACTTGATGTGGTTAGCGTATAGCTAAACAAGAATTATTTTAGCGGATTTTTTGCAAATTTTAATCCTATAAAGAATGACAAAAAACACCTAAAAACAATATACTACCGTAGAAAATAAGCGTAAAAAATTTTTCCTTAAAGTTAAAGTTTTTATTATGACTTGAGATTTTTTTGATACTTTCTTGAAATGTTTTAATTCGATAACATGATATTATTATTTAATATAAATTATTATATAATTGATGCTCGAAAATATGTTAAATGCAAATTTTAGTAACCTTCTTAATCATATTGCTGCAAAAAGTAACCGTTCAGATAACAAAGAGTGGCTTCCTTTTATAGTTCATGCGCTAGATACAGCCGGCATAATGCGCAGGCTCTTCAACAAATGGCTTCCCGAACATATAAGAATGGAATTGGCGATAAGTATAAATCATGAAAATACTTTGAATTTTTGTGTGCTCGTTGCTCTTCTTCATGATATAGGAAAACTCACTCCGGCATTTCAAAAAAAAATTTACCGCAGTATCGAAAATTATGCCGATATAATTCAAAAATTCGGTCTCAATATAACAGATAGTGGCGAGGCTTTACGTTCTCCTCATTCAATAGCAGGACAAGCTATTTTAATGGACAGAAAATTCCCCGACGAAATTGCAGTTATTATCGGCTCTCATCATGGCAGAGGATTTTATTGCAAGGCTTGGGAACAAATCGGAGTATTTCCGAGAAATTACTTCGGAGAAACAGAGACAGAGAAAAAAATTTGGCCTGGTTTATGGGACGAATGGCTCTCGTATGCTTTGAATGAAACAGGATTCACCATTGAGACTATCCCTAAGTCTGATGTAAAATCCCAAATGCTTTTAACGGCTCTTTTAATCATGGCCGATTGGATAGCGAGTAATACATTTTATTTTCATTATATAAAAATAGAAGATGAATTTGATTTTTCAAAATGTGAAGAACGGGTTAATAAGGCATGGGATAAACTCGACCTTACAAGCTTTTTAACTATTCACGATTGTGTTAATTCACCTGAAAAATTTAAGGCTCGCTTTGGATTTGCTCCGAACTCAGTACAAAGTGCAGTAATTAATATAGTGTCGAAAAATACTTTTCCTGGATTATATATTATTGAAGCTCCTATGGGATTAGGCAAAACCGAAGCAGCATTATCAGCATCAGAAATTTTAATTGAACATGGCGGAGCAGGGGGAATTTATTTTGGATTGCCAACTCAAGCAACGGCGAACGGAATTTTTATGCGTATCCGTAATTGGGCATCAAAATGCGATCCTGATAAACATTCAATAAGACTCGCTCACGGAATGACGGAATTAAATAAAGAATATAAAGCTTTATTCAAGGGAAAGGCCAAGAGTATAGCTTCTGATGAAGAAGATACAAAGGACAAGAATATTATTGTTCATGAATGGTTTGAAGGACGTAAACAGGCGCTTTTATCGGATTTTGTAATTGCTACGATAGATCAGTTTTTGCTAGCTTCATTAAAACAGAAACACGTTATGCTGCGTCATTTAGGATTGGCTGGAAAAGTTGTAATTCTTGATGAATGTCATGCTTATGATGCGTATATGAATGTTTATCTTGATAAAACTCTTGCATGGATGGGAGCTTATGATGTTCCTGTTATAGTCCTTTCGGCAACATTACCTCCAAAACGCAGAGCCGAAATGATACAAGCATATTTGAACAAACCTAAACCCCTTGAAATAAAAACAGATGTTAATCATTTATCATATCCGATTTTAACTTATGCTCATAAAGTTGACGATAAAAATTATGACGTGTTGTTTCAGCCTCTTAAAAGCGATATTTCAGATAAGAGAATTTCAGTTAAAAATTTGGAAGAGGAGAATTTAATTCCATATTTAACTGAAAAACTTAACGATGGAGGTTGTGGTGCAATAATAGTTAATACAGTTGCCTATGCTCAAGAACTTTACGAAATGTTAAGCTCAAGGTTGGCGGATTTTAAGATAGTTTGCTTTCATAGCAGATTTATTGCTACAGACAGGGCAAAAATTGAGGAGGATTTGTTGAAACGTGTCGGTAAAAATTCACAGCCTTCTGACAGAAATAAATTAATTGTTATTGGTACACAAGTTATAGAGCAGTCATTGGATTTAGATTTTGACACAATGATAACGGAACTTTGCCCGATGGATTTATTGCTGCAGCGTTCCGGAAGACTTCACAGACATAATCGGGCACGTCCTACAAATTGTCAAGAGCCTGTTTTAGCGATATTGAAGCCTCTGAAACCTCATCGTTCAATTTATGACGAATGGATTTTGGAACAAACACGAAAATTTTTGCCAGATGAACTCGATATTCCTTCATGTATTCCCGAACTGGTAAGCAAAGTTTATGCAGAATCAGACGAGCAAACCGAAATTTACAAGAAATATTTGAGCAAGATAAAAGAAAAGAAACGTAAAGCTAAAGAATATTGTATAGCATCTAATATGCTTAGATATAGCAGTGAAAATCTTCTAACATGCTTTTTAGATGATGGAGTCGGAAATTCAGCAGAAGCTGAAGCCTCAGTTCGAGATACTGATGAAACGATAGAAGTATTAGTTTTGAAGAAAAATTCTGATGCTCAATATAGTTTAGTTTCCGGAGAAGCAGTTTTGAACACGACAATGGAGCTTTCTGAGGATGAAGCGTTTTTAATTGCATGTGAACGAATAAGATTGCCTCAAGATTTCACAGGTATCTGGGATAAAATAAAAAAAGAGCTTGACGTTATGCCAGAGAGATGGCGATATGCGAAACTCTTAAAAGGTGAATTACTATTGCTTCTGAATGAAAATTTGGAGGCTGAATTGAACGGAAAAAAATTACGTTACAATAATAAAATAGGTTTAGAATAAATAAGTGAAGGGATGAGGTGAATTATGGAACGCTCATTTAATTTGATTGATGAGGCGTGGATTTCTGTTATAACAAAAGACTGCAAAATTCAGGATATAAGCCTTCGGGAAGCTTTATTGAATGCTCATAATTTTGTAGGTCTTTCAGGAGAAACAAAGGCTCAGGATTTTGCGGTTTTACGTCTTTTAATAGCGTTGATGTTCACAATTTTTTATCGTTATGATTTAGACGGCGAAGAAATTGATCCTGCTGACGACGAAAATATTGTCATGGATAACTGGGAGGGAATGTGGCGAAACGGTTATATTCCTGCTGCTCCAGTTGAAAAATATTTTTCAAAGTGGCACGATCGTTTTTGGTTATTTGATGATGAATATCCGTTTTATCAAACAAAGATGGCACAAGAAAAAGGTACACATTTTACTAGTGCCAAAATGATTGGAACATTATTTAAGAGCGATAATAAGCAGCGTTTATTTTCAGATCGTAATAGTAAAGGCAGAATTCTTTCATTCGCAGAAGCTGCAAGATGGTTGTTACATTTGAATTGTTTTGATGATATAGCCGCTAAAAAACCTACACCTAAACATTCTTGGGTAGGTCGTCTCGGTTTGATAGCTCTTAAAGGTAAAAATCTTTTTCAAACTATAATGCTGAATTTCTTCGCGAAATGTGATGTTAGTGATGAAATTTTTGAAGAGCAACCATCATGGGAACAAGACAATAACAAAATCGAATTTAATCGTAAAATTGATGTACCTGATAATCAAGCAGCTTTGTTATCATTAATGTCTAGGCGTATATGGTTATGCCGTGAAAATGAAGAAGTAAAAGGTTATTACCTTGCAGGTGGAGATTATTTTGAAGATGACGATGTTAAAAACGAACAAATGACACTTTGGATAGGAAAGCAGGATAAAAAAGATTCTCCATACACATTTAGCCCAAGATTATATGACCCTGCTAAAACAATCTGGCGTGAATTTGGAAATATTGCTTGTATGAAGGAAAAAGACAATGCTGAAAAAGGCTTGCGTTGTCCTGGTGTTATAAATTGGTTAAATGAACTTTCAAATAAAATCCTTTCTGATAATTATATGGCGCAGATTGTAACAGCAGCGATTATTTACAAAAAAATAAGCAGTTCTTTTATTGTAAAGGATATGATTTCAGATTCCTTGACATTCCATGCAAAACTCCTTGAAGATGTCGGAGAAATTTGGCGTGAACGTATTAATCTTGAAATCAAGAAATGCGATGATGCAGCAAAGCAAATATTCATACTTTATAAAAATCTTCAAAATTCAAGTGGTTACAGGGATAACACATCAAAAAACAAAAAGAAAAACGAAGAGGAAAATGAGACAGATAAGAACAATAATGAAAAAAAATCTCAATCAGGCGAAACTGAAGCTAAAATGCAATTCTATACAAAAATTGACAGGAACTTTAGATTATGGCTTGAGGGATTAAAAGTTGAACAGGACATTGATTCTTATACAGCTCCTCTTGAACGTGAATTAATGGAAATTGCTTTGAATTTAGGAAGATCGTTTGTAGCTCAGGTTGGAGGTCAAACGATTTTCGGACGTGTTAAAAAATCCGATAAAAATGACAAAACTATTGAAATAAAATCCTCAGCAGAATCATTTGGACTATTTGAGGCTAAAATTAGGAAAATATTTGATAAAGCAGGTGAACAAAATGAAAAAAGTAAGCAAGGCTAATAAAATTTATGGCTATGTTTACGGTAAGCTTGAATATCTGCACAGTAAAGCAAATACCGGAACAGGGAGAGCTATGCTGGCAAATATCCGTCGCGGTGTTGGTAAAAGGCCGGGTGAACTTCCGGAATTATGGGGCTTAATTTTCAATAATCTACCTGAAGAATTGTTCGGTACAGGTGCAGCATCTTATTCTGAATGGGCAATCTATACAGCTTTAACATTATATGCACTTCATCAACAAGGATATGATTCTGAAAAAGAGTGTATGCACAAGGAAAATGTTTCTTTAGGTGAAGCAGCTGCAAATCTAGTAAAGATTGAAGGCGATGAAAGTGAAGAACGCATAGCAAAACGTTTGAATCTTGTTGTAACGGCAACTTCTCCAAAAGATTTAGCATATTATCTTAGAAGTGTTATTCAGCTTTTAAGTGCAAACTCAATCGCTTTAGATTATGCACTGCTTGCAAAACAACTTTACGAAATAAATTTTGAAGAATCTTCTCAAAGAGTCAAAATTAACTGGGGAAGAAAATTTTATAGCACTTTAGCATTCAATAATAAGGAGGAAAATAAAAATGAGCAATAAAAGATTATATGTGGATTTTCACGTTATTCAAACTGTACCGCCGAGCTGCGTTAATCGCGATGACACAGGTAGACCCAAAACAGCTTTTTACGGCGGAGTTAATCGTTCAAGAGTTTCGAGTCAATCATGGAAACATGCCGTCAGAGTAATGTTCAAAGAAATTTTTGATGACGAAAAATTAGGTTTCCGTACTAAATATGTAGCTAAACTTATTGCTGATAAATTAGTTGCTGCAGGTTTTGATGAGGAAAAAGCTATGAAAAAAGCTACAGAAGCTCTTACAAATGCCGGTCTCAAAAAAATAGGGGATAAAAAGGACAATACAACAGGCGCGTTATTCTTTATAAGTGCTTTACAAGTTGAAAAACTCGCTGAACTTGTATTAAATGATGAAAAAGACAAAAAGAAATATAAAGAAGCGTTAAATTCGTTACCTTCTGTTGATATGTCTTTATTCGGAAGAATGGTAGCTGATGATGTTAATCTGAATGTTGATGCTTCATGCCAAGTTGCTCACAGTATTTCAACACACGCTGTTGAGAGTGAATATGATTATTTCACTGCACTTGATGATTGCTCAAAACTTGATAATGCAGGTGCAGGGCATTTAGGGACAATGGAATTTAATTCCTCAACATTATATCGTTACGCAACTGTTAATGTTATGGATCTTTTTAAGACAATAGGAACTGACGTAGCTGATGCTGTAGAGGGATTTGCAAGAGCTTTCATTTTCTCAATGCCGACAGGTAAACAAAATTCTTATGCTAACAGAACTTTACCTGATTTAATATACGTTACTGTTCGAGAAGATCAGCCCGTCAATTTCTCAGGGGCATTTGAAGAACCTGTAAAAGGTAAAGAAGGTTTTGTGAGTGAATCAAAAACTAAACTCTTTGATTATGCAAAAGAAATTTACGATAATTATTGCAGTCAGCCTAAATATAGTTTTGTAATCGGCAATGATGAAATTTTAGGTGCAGAGAAAAAGAACATCAACGAGTTTTTAACACAGCTTCATGAAATTATAACTAATGAGGTGAATTAATGGCTACATTATTGTTGAGGCTTGCAGGCCCTCTTCAATCTTGGGGAATTGACTCAAAATTTGAGACTCGCAGAACTAATGATTTTCCCACAAAAAGCGGCGTTATAGGATTACTTGCGGCAGCTCTTGGCTTTTCACGTGATGAACCTTTAGACCGTTTAACATCTCTGAATTTCGGAGTTAGAGTAGATAAAGAAGGGGATTTATTAACAGATTTTCACACAGCTAAAGCTCAAACGAAAAAACAAGAGAGCCATATTACAAACCGTTTTTATTTAGCTGATGCGATTTTTTTGGCAGGTCTTGAAACTAATGACATTGAGTTATTAAAGGAGCTTGAAGCAGCATTAAAAGCTCCTGTATTCCCTTTATATCTTGGCAGACGTGCATGTGTTCCTACAATGCCTCTTGTATTGGGGATTAGGGAACTTTCACTCGTTGAGGCTTTACAAAAAGAACCGTGGCAGCTTCCCAAATGGCAGCAAAAACATTTGCGTAATAAATACGATGGAAAACTTCGTTTAATTATTGATGCTGAAATCCCTAATCCTTCTTCTGTATTACGGGATCTTCCAATATCTTTCAGTCAAAAACACCGAAAATTTGCTTTACGTCCTGTTCAAGAATTGGCTTATGTTGAGCAAAAGATTGAAGAAGTGATTGAAGAAAATATCGAGGAAAAAATAGAAGAAATTCCGGAAACAAAATCTGAGCATGACGTTTTTTCTAATTTAGGAGAATAAAAAATGTATTTATCAAGAATTTTGTTGCTTGACAACAATAACTCTGATTTTAATCGCGACACTATGCGGGCTTTAACATCTTTGAATCGCTTTCATGGAGCTTTAAGCATTTGTTTTCCAGGTGAAAGGACTCGTCATTTATGGCGGATTGATAATCTCAAAGATGCTTTATATTTGTTGATTTTAAGCAAAGAAGAGCCGAATTTTACATCATTTTGTCAACAGTTTTCACCGTCTGAAAATGATTGGGAGACAAAAAATTATGACACGTTATTAAATAATTTGACTGATGAAAGCACTTGGAAATTTCGTCTAACTGCTAATCCAACAGTGCGTAAATCTCATCAGGGAAATAATGGTCAGGGAAAAATTCAAGCCTGCGAAATCGTTGAAGAGCAAAAAAAATGGCTGCTTAATCGTGCTGAAAGACACGGTTTTCAACTTTTATATGATGATTTTGATGTTGTTCAAAATAAGTGGAAAATTTTTACTAAAAGTGATGGTCATAGAATTTCTCTTCTTTCAGTTACATTTGAAGGAATTTTAACAATTACAAATGTTGAATTATTCCGTGAAGCACTTATTAATGGAATTGGCAGAGGTAAAGCCTATGGAATGGGATTATTAACTATAATTCACGTTTAGGAGGCATGAATGGCAGAAATTTCTGGAATGATTCGTCCTGATATTCAGGATTTGCCACAGATTGCTGACAGAATGACATTTCTTTATCTGGATCATTGCAAAATAAATCGTCAAGACAGTGCAATAACAGTATTAGATGATAAAGGAATTGTGCATATTCCATCAGCAGTAATTTCTGTGTTAATGCTTGGCCCAGGCACTGATGTTAGCCACAGAGCTATGGAATTAATAGGAGATTCTGGAATAAGTGTGTGTTGGATAGGTGAACACGGAGTTCGTTATTATGCAGGAGGCAGGCCTTTAACACACAGTTCAAGATTAATTCTTAAACAAGCTGAACTTGTATCTAATCAACGTAAACATGCAGAAGTTGTTAGAAAAATGTATGTAATGCGTTTTCCCGATGAAAATGTTTCAGATTTAACAGTGCAACAACTCAGAGGCAAAGAAGGAAGCAGAGTTAGAAAAATATACAAGCAAGAGTCAAAGAAATGGGGCGTAGAATGGAACGGCAGGGAATATGATCCTGAAGATTTCACTGCGTCAGATCTTATCAATCAAACACTTTCTGCGGCTCATGCTTGTTTATACGGACTTGCACATGCTGTAATTTGTGCAATAGGATGTTCCCCTGCATTAGGATTTGTGCATGTAGGACACGAACTTTCATTTGTTTACGATATAGCTGATTTATATAAAATGGAAATTACAGTGCCTATAGCATTTGAAATTGCTGCTAAACCTCCATCTGAAGATGTTTCAGAAATTTCAAGAGCTGTAAGACTTAGAGTTCGTGATGAAATGGCTGAAACACGTCTTTTAGAACGAATGGTACGTGATATCAAATACATTCTCAATCCTGAAAATTCAGAAAGTGAAGAAAAAGTTATGTATCTTTGGGATGATAAAGCAGGAACAGTAGATTACGGTAAACAATATTATGAGGATTAACAGCAATGGTTGTAATTACATTGACTAGTTGTCCTCCAAAATTAAGAGGAGATTTAACAAAATGGCTGTTTGAGATTGACACGGGAGTGTTTGTCGGAAATCTTAATGCTAGAGTAAGAGACGGTGTCTGGAAACGTATATGCGAAAATATTAAGAACGGCAGAGCTACAATGGTCTTTAGCAGTAATAATGAGCAGAAACTAGATTTTAGGATTCATAATGCTGATTGGGAGCCGATAGATTATGACGGAATAAAATTAGTGTTACGCCGTTATCCTGATAAAGAAAAACCGACAGATAGTAAACTTTCAAAATTTGAACAACAACATATAAATAAACTTTCACAACGTAAAAAGAAACCATTATATTCTCAAGAAAATTATGTTGTAATAGATATTGAGACGACTGGTTTACAATATAGTGATCAAATAATAGAAATTGGTGCTGTTAGGATTGAAGGAGGAAAAATCGGGGAACTTTTTTCGGTTTTAGTTAAATATGAAAAGCCTTTACCCAAAAAAATCATAGAGTTAACAGGAATTACGGATGAAATGTTAGCGCAAGATGGAATAGAAATTAGGGAGGCGATAGAGGAATTTAGAAAATTTTGCGGTGAAAATGAATTAGTAGGTCATAATATACAATTTGATTTAAGATTTTTGCAAAGTGCTTTCATTAAATACGGAATGCCAATAATGAGAAACGACACAATCGATACAATGAGAATAGCGCGTAAGAATATTGATTGTAATGAAGGGTATGATTTGAAAACGCTTGCAAAATTTTTTAGCGTAGAGTACAATAAATTACATAGAGCATCGGATGACTGTTTATTGACATATAAAATATTTGAAAAGTTGAAGGAATTTTGACTTATTAAGAGTGGGAATTTTAGGTTTTAAGCGGGTTTATTTAGTCTTTTCCCCACACACGTGGGGGTGATCCTAACTCGCCAAGAACGTTTTGAGGGAAAGCGGCCTTTTCCCCACACACGTGGGGGTGATCCTTTGCCGGTCAATCTCCCGTACCCTTTTCTCAACTTTTCCCCACACACGTGGGGGTGATCCTATTCATTCGCCCTGCGCCTCCTTGCCTCTTCGCTTTTCCCCACACACGTGGGGGTGATCCTATCGACACACGCGAACCAGAAATCTGCTGAGCCTTTTCCCCACACACGTGGGGGTGATCCCAGCAGACCCGTCATTAAAATCGCTGAAAGTCCCTTTTCCCCACACACGTGGGGGTGATCCTCAGGCGGCTGCTTTACTTTACGGCAGATTAAGCTTTTCCCCACACACGTGGGGGTGATCCTTTTGATACTGAAAAAACTTATTGTGAAGTGGTCTTTTCCCCACACACGTGGGGGTGATCCCAAGTGAACTTCCTAAGACCGATGATATGGCAACTTTTCCCCACACACGTGGGGGTGATCCGTGGCTAGTTGACTATCAAAGCGATAAAGACAACTTTTCCCCACACACGTGGGGGTGATCCTGGTGCATTGATGTAATATATTCAGCGTTGAAGCTTTTCCCCACACACGTGGGGGTGATCCTTTTGATACTGAAAAAACTTATTG
>CALBPU010000056.1 GCA_937899395.1 uncultured Fretibacterium sp. | reverse complement strand
TGATGCTGTCAATTCTGTAACGAACGTACGAACTCCGAGCTGTAATATTGCTAAGTAAACTGCAAACTGTAACGAAGTATTTAAGCAATAGAAGCCGAAATTCATGCTCTCTTTAATGATTTTCTTCTCAACAAAGAAAGGTTTTCCGATGATTATCATTATGATACTGAAGAAGAATGTCATTAATATAGCGGTACAAACCATATTTTCATTGAAGATTGAGAAGAAACCGGGCATTTCAAGATCGCCGACTTTCTTAACTTCCTTCTTGCCGTCTCTGCTTCCGAAAAATACATCAGAAAGCCAATATCCTAATCTGATTCCGAACATCTGCTGGTGTGCGATTGCAAAGCCTGCTCCGTCTGTTAATTCCTGCATGGGTTTAACTGTCAAGTTTGATCCTACTGCCCAATAAGCTCCCAAAATTACAGACATAACTATCATTAAATATAAATCGTTGTTCAGAAGTCCGGGAAGTGCGAACATAATTAACCAGTAAGCCGTAGCAGCCTGCTGAACCTGTACATGTCCCGTTGTGAAAAGCGAACGGCATTTTGTAATTTTGTTGAAACGAACGAGAAGAATATTAACGATGAAAGCAATTAACAACAGTGTCATAACCTGTGAAAATCCTTTACCGAAAACTTCTTCAACTCCTGCCGTAACAGCGTTCTGTCCGTAATAAGGGTCAATAACGCAAGCCGTAAGATTGAAACGTTCTTTGAGACCTGCAAGGATAGGACGGAAATTTCCGACTAATCCGCCTGAACCTGCATTCAAAATCAACATTCCGATTATAGCCTTGAGAGTTCCTGCAAGGGTGTCATACCATTTTTTGCCCATAAGGCAATATCCGAGCAACGTTAAGAAGCCGACCATATAGGGAGCCTGTTGCAAAACGTATGTCGCAAAAAACTCCCATATTCCGCTTAATATAGCCATTTAATTTTTCTCCTTTACAAAATTTTTATTCATCATCACAGGGATATTTTTTCTCAGCTTCGAGAATATCCTCAGGTGTCTTAGCCGCCGCAAGAGCGTCCAATAAATCCTCGTTTACGAAAATATTAGAGAGCTGCTGAATGTTGTCCATATGTTCGGAAGGATTTTCGGCGCAAAGAGTGAAGAACAAATTTGCTTTTTTCTCTTCACCGTCTTCATCTTTTCCGAAATCAATGAGATTTTCACAAACCATAAATCCGACGCCTGTTTTGTAAACGCCCTCAGCATTTTCAGTTGTGTGAGGCATTGCTACGTTATGTTCAAATACCATATAAGGCCCGTATTTCTCGATGCACGCAACAATCTGCTTGTAAAAATCAGGCGAAACGCTTCCGTCAGCAACAAGGCTTTCAGTGCTTACCTGAACAGCCTCTTGCCATGTCATATCTTTTCCGCTTATGAATTTGTAGTGTTTTTTCTCTACGATTGTCTGTAATACAGATGACATTTATTTACTCCTCAAAAATTACAGGCATGAACGGTACGGAATATTCTGCGGTGCTTCAAAGCAATCTTCAAAGCCTCTGCGGTGATGATAATAAATCTTGTCCTTATCTTTAGGATAGACATATTTTCCTCCGACCTGCCAGAAGAACGGGTGGAATTTGTACTCGTTTCTGTCCTTCTTGAAATCGTAAAGAACTTTAATCTCTTCACAATCAGCTTGGAAATTCGTCCATACGTCCCAATGAATAGGAATAACGACTTTGCATTTCAGATTTTCGGCCATGCGCAAAACATCAATCGAAGTCATTTTATCCTGCATTCCGATCGGGTTTTCACCGAATGAACCGAACGCCACGTCGATGTCATGATCTTTTCCGTGTTTAGCGAAGTAAATCGAGAAATGAGAATCTCCTGAATGATAAATATTTCCGCCGGGTGTCTTTACGAGATAATTAACTGCTTTCTCGTCCATATCTGTAGGACATTTACCTGTTAATTCTTCACGGTCTGGGCCTGTTGAATCCGTTGTAACAATGCAAGTACGGTCGAAACTGTCAAGGCAGATGATTTCAATATCTTTAATCTTGATTACATCGCCGGGTTTTACAGTCTTGCAACGCTCTTCAGGTACTCCCCATTTAACCCAAGTTTCAACTGACTTCATAGGGCCGATGAAAGGCACGGGAATTTCTTTTCCGTTTTCGTCTGTTGTGGTCATTCCGCTCTGAAGAACGTGTGCTGCCCATTCAGCCGACATATGATCCTGATGATAGTGAGTTGCTAAAACTGCGTCAACATGTTTGAATGCGAACGGGTCAATTACGAACGGAACATTGCGAAGGTTAGGCTGCATTGCACGAGCGCCGCACATGTTAGCCATCTGATGACCGACCGCCATTTTCCCGTTACCATGTGTACGTTTACCATTGCCGCACCATAAATCAATGGTGATGTTAGCACCGCCGGGAGTTTTGAACCAAATTCCCGTACAGCCAAGCCACCACATCGCAACGTTGCCGGGTTCTACGACTTCGTTTTCAATGTCCTCGACAAGCCATGTTCCCCATTCCGGAAAAGTACTCATGATCCATTTTTCACGGGTCATTTCTGAAATTTTACTCACGATAAATCTACCTCCTGTATTAATTAAATTTTGTTACATGAATATTGTTTGGTACTAAAAATTATACTTAATATTACATTAAATACTCTCTAAAATCAAGAATAAACATTATTTCGGTTCGACACGAGTTAGACCGCCGAAATTATATTTGACATCAAGAACGATTTCAGGAGCGTCAGTAACAATATCCCTGTATTCAGCCCCTGCATAATTTCCCATGCCGCCGATGTTGTAAACCTTGCTCATGTCCCAGCCGCGAGCGTTTAAGATTTTCATCAAATTATTAACTCTTCCGCCGCCCTG
>CALBPU010000055.1 GCA_937899395.1 uncultured Fretibacterium sp. | reverse complement strand
ATTTCGGAAGCACTTCAAAAGTGGACAATGAAATTTATGTTTTTTCAAGTGTCTTGACTATATTATAAATTTCCTATCGAGTTCCTTATCCAGACCTATTAAATTCGCTTTCTTTCCAGTTTCAATGCTACCCAAAAATTTTTCAAGCCCTAAAGCTTTTACAGGATTAATCGCTGAACACTTCACCGCAATTTCTAATGGAACATTCATATTTTTAACGGCGTTCTTCATGCAGTCAAATAAATTCGTAACGCTTCCTGCAATAGTCTTCCCGTCTTTTAATGTTGCCTTGTTTCCTCGCTTAATAACTTTCTGTCCTCCGAGTTCATATTCTCCGTCTGACATTCCTGTTGCTTCCATTGAGTCACTGATGAAAATTACTCTGTCATCTCCGAAAATTTTTATAGTATTTCGGACTATAGCAGGGTGAATATGTACTCCGTCGCAAATTATTTCAACGTTTACATTGTCATGTTCAAGTGCAGAAATTATTAATCCCGGTTCACGATGATTAATCGGGTTCATTGCGTTAAATAAATGCGTTACCTGTTTTGCTCCTAAATTAAAAGCCTCGTCAGCCGTTTCGTAATTGCAAGTTGTATGAGCAAGTGAAAGAGTTGCTAAATTTTTTGCCTTCTCAATAAATTTTTCAGCACCTTCAACTTCAGGAGCTATTGCACAAAATTTTATTAATTCTCCTGAAACTTCCTGCAAATTTTTCAACATTTTTATGTCAGGTTTTGAAATATATTTCGGGTTCTGAGCACCGATTTTTGACGGAGATATAAAAGGCCCTTCGAGATATATTCCGACAAAATTTTTATTGCTCTCATGAAATTTTTTTGCTTCTCTCATTATTTCAAGCAAAGTTTTTTCGTGCAATGTCATTGTTGCCGGGCATATAGTTGTAACTCCTGCTGATAATTCGTAATCCGAAATTGCTTTGAAAGCCTCTTGAGTTCCTTCGCAAAAATCATGGCCGTTAGCTCCGTGAAAATGTATGTCCGTTAATCCCGGTATCACGAATAAATTTTCAGCGTCAATAATTTCTGCGTCCTTTGATGTCTCATTAACAATAATGCCGTCTGAAATTTCAATATCTCCCTTATGAAATTTACAGTCCGGCATGAAAATATTTCCGTTTATAATTTTTATATCATTCATTTAATCACGCTTAAAGAGTTTTTTAATCTTTCCGAAAAACAATCCGCCTATCATGAAAATTATTCCCGTTAAAGTAAATCCCCAAGCTTTTGGCATGTAACCGAATAAATGATCGAAAAAATATCTTGAAGCTAACAACGCACAAAATATTATTCCCGTTGCCGTATGTCCTCTGTAAATATTTATCAACATAGTTACAGCAGCAAATATTGCAGTTAATACAGGCAAAAATGTTACTCCGTTAAAAATTTCGCCTCTCCAAAATTCCGGCCATGTTAATAAAAGACTGAATAACCCCGTCATTAATAATCCTAAAATTTCAGCGTCCTGATTTTTTGATACAAACGAAAGAACAGCCCCTGATATTGCAAGAATTATTAATGCCCATGTTCCTCCGAAACATAAACTCATTCGTGAAGCAAAAAGCAAAAGTGTTAAAAGCACGTTGAAATTAAAAGCTATTCGCTCCTTAACAAAATTCCACGCTATCCATAAAGCAATTATTAAAGCAAATGCCTGAACAGGTGAAAAAAATTCGGCGATTGAAATTTTTGAGAGGTTCGTAAATTCGAGAGCAAATATATCAATGGCGTTAATGATGTTGAGATAGAGCAGCGACAAAATTTGACCGAGATAAACTTGCCATATATCACGCGAAATTAATGATGTGATTAAAACCTCGATTATCCAGAAAATTATAATTTCGTCTAAATCTAATTTGATGTTGTACATTCGAGTAATCAAAAAAATTCCCGAACCGAAAATAACACTCGCAAGCAATAAAAATGAATGACCCGTTTTAGTCTTTGACATTCCGAAAAAACAATAAATAATCAAAGACGCAATATAACTTCCCGAAATTATTGCAACTCTTAAAATTTTAGGAAGCTCGTGCCAGTGAGCAGCAATAAAACTCACCAGCCCAAGCCCTAATAAAATTCCTCCCGCAATAAACAAAATCATTCGGAGATTACTTTTTTTCACGTTATATAGAGAGAGAATATTATCTGCCTGTTCAGACGTGATTAAATTCTCTTCCTGCCATAAATTTAATTCTCCGCTTAAAAATTCCATCTCCTTTTTACGGATTGAGATCATTGTTTAACTCACCCTGCTTCCCAACGGAATATCTTTATCGGCAGGTTCAAGCAGCGTTAATTTCTCGGACACTCCGTCATGTTTAACACTTGCTGCTAAAATCATTCCGTTACTTTCAACGCCGCAAAGTTTAACAGGCTTCAAATTAGTAACGAGAACAACAGTTCTTCCGTTAAGTTCTTCAGGAGTGAAAAATGCTTTAATCCCCGAACACACCGTGCGTTTTTCATAACCTAAATCAACTTCGAGTTTGTATAATTTTTTAGATCTCGGAATTTCTTCAACGTTGATGATTTTCGCAACTCTCATTTCGACCGTCTTGAAATCGTCAATCGAAATTTCCGCTTCATGTTCAATTTTTTCCTCTTTAACTTCCTCTTTAACTTCTTCCAATTTCTTTTTCTCCTCTCTTGATTTTTTCCATTCGTTAATATCAATTCTTGGGAATAAAACTTCCGCTTTATTAATTGTTTTTCCTGCACCTTGACCCCACGAAAAATCTTCGTAAAGCATTTTTACAGGTTCACCTTCAAGCCCTAATTGCTGCCAAATTCGTTTTGCTGTATCGGGCATAGTCGGAGCTATTAACAACGCTGAAAGCCTCAATGCCTCGTACAAATTCAACAAAACAAAATCGAGCCTTTCATTTTGAGCTTCATCTTTAGCTAGTTTCCAAGGTGTTGTTTCGTCAATGAACTTATTAGCACGTCCGATTAATTCCCAGATTAATTTTAATGCTTCATCAAATGAATAATTATTCATGGCATTGTCAACATTTTCGAGAGTTTTCAATGCAAGTTCGCTTAATTCTGATTGAGGGTTTACACATGAAGGCACGACACCTTCACGATAACTTTTAATCATCTGAAGAGTTCTGTTTAAGAGGTTGCCTAAATCGTTAGCGAGGTCGCTGTTAATCCTTCCGACTAAAGCAAGCTCCGAAAAATCTCCGTCATTTCCGAAAGGAACTTCACGAAGCAAAAAATATCTGAACGGATCAAGCCCGTATTCTTTTACCATTTCAAACGGATCAACAACATTGCCTTTAGACTTGCTCATTTTATCGCCTTCACGAGTCCACCAGCCGTGAGCAATAATTTCGACGGGCAAATTAATTCCTAGAGCAATTAACATTAACGGCCATGTTACACAATGAAATCTGATAATGTCTTTACCGACCATGTGTCTTACATGAGGCCAATAGCGCGAAAACTTTTCAGGGTCATCAATATAACCCATTGCCGACATATAATTAATCAATGCGTCAAACCATACATATATAACATGCTTTTCATCACCCGGAACAGGTATTCCCCATTTAAGAGTTGTACGAGAGACGGATTGATCTTTAACGCCGCTTTTAAGGAAACTCATAATTTCGTTGTAACGAATTTTCGGCATAACGGCTTTAACATGTTCTTCATAAAATTTTATGAGGTCAGGAACATATTTAGAGGCTCTGAAAAAATAACTTTCCTCTTCCATTATCGTTAAAGGTCTTCCGCAGTCGGGACAAGTTTTATTTTCGCCCATGCTTGATTCGGGGACATAATTTTCGCAGGGCACGCAGTAATATCCCGAATAAGTTCCCTTATAAATATCTCCCTGTTCAATTAATTTCTTGAAAATTGCCTGAACAATTTTAATATGTCTCGGTTCGGTAGTGCGGATAAAATCATCGTTGCTGATGTTTAAGACTTCCCATAATCTTTTGAAGTTCAAATGAATTTCATCGACTAATTGCTGAGGAGTTTGTCCTTTTGCTTCAGCAGCGGTTTGAATTTTCTGCCCGTGTTCGTCAGTCCCTGTTAAAAAATGAACGTCATAACCTTTCATTCTTTTGTAGCGTGAAATAGTATCGCACGCAATAGTCGTGTAAGCATGGCCGATATGCGGAATATCATTCACGTAATAAATCGGCGTTGTGATATAAAAAATTTTGTCGTTATTCATGAAAAAATTTTATCCTCCGAAAAAATTTTATTGTTAAAATAATAACATGAAAGAAACTTTATATTGTTTTTTGTTTAGTATATAATTAACAAATAATAAATAATTTAGAAAACAGGATTTTAAGTCCTAAAAAATTTATATTTTATGGTAATTTTATAATGTCTATATCAATGAAAAAAAATATTTATGACTTGACTTTTTACTGAAAAATTAGTATATTTTACCTACCTGATAGTAATCAAATTTTTTATCAAGGGGGAATTTGTATGCGCAAATTAGTGTATAGGTTAATGGTTTTTCTGTTAGTTTTGTTACCATGTGCGGCGTTTGCTCTGAACACACCGCCTTTTTCAGAGTTTAAGGCTGTCAACACGTACAAGACCGATGGAAACATCATGCTTCACGTTCCTGAAAACGACACTGACTACTCCTTCTCATACTACCAGAACGTGAAACAATTCGATTTCGAATCGTACAGATTCGATGGGAAACTCAATCGTAATTATAACGAAGTTCCTGACGGTTCACTGACTGTCTTAGGCGGAAATGATTCCGGGACAAGAATACCTTTGTATTCGGTCTACAACGGACAAAAAAGCGGTGAGTTTGTACCTTATTGGGTTCCTGAGACAGAAAGAGATTCTCTTCTCGGCAAAAGGGTTATGTGGAACATTCCGACAGAGATTGACCTTTTAGTTGGAAGTACTAAGCTTCCTGCCAAGGGGACTTCAAAGGCTATTGAGACTAACGCCACTGTTCCTTATATCGAGCCGATTATCATTGACGGGGCTGTTAAAGCGATCGATCTGCGCTTCATAAAGCGAGGAGATTTACGAGAGAAAAAAACTGTGAACCCTTCTGCACTTGTAACAGTAACAGGAGAATATCAAAATATCTTTCGAAATCTCTTTGACCAAAAAGTCTTTGATAATTTCAAAGCTGAAGTTAAACGTGTAAGCTTTGATTTTGATGTGCCTGAAAAAGCCTTTTTTGACCCTGAGGGGGGGGGTGCAGCTTAATGTAACTTGCTCTGTTGAAGTAAGTGATTCAGAAGTAAGTGATTCAGTTAAAAAAATTGAAGAATACGTTTGGACATTCAAAACTACGAACAAGAAATTTAAAGACATTTTTGTAGACACACTCATAGAACTTCAGTTAAAAAACAATGCAAAAACATCCTTACCCGTTACAATCGAGATACCTTCCAACAAGGGGATTAAATCCAATCAAGATAAAGGCAGAGTAAACATCGAAGTAGGTAACCCTCGTGTGTTGGAATGGGGTTCTCTTAACATTGAGGAGAAACACGGATTAGGTTACTGGGAAGATGATGAGTACGAAGATAACCCAACTGTGCTTTCTTTCAAGCTTACTGGTAATTATCCCGGAAAAACAATGCTCATTTTAACGATAAACGCCGTTGAAAATGAAATTGAAAAGGAATATGTTTTCCCTATTGAAGTTCATGTTATGGACGGGCGCGGTGAAACAGGAACCGGAGATGTTAATAGGGAGGATCAGTTACACCCCTATGTCAAAGAACATGTTTCCAGAGCTAGAATAGTTGCAGGGAAACCTTTCTATGACTCAGCAGAATTCAGATACACACGCTTAGGAGCTAACGGTGATGATGTAGGGCTTGAGGAAGGCGAAGAACTTTATTTTGGAATTTCCAAAAAAGGCAAGTATTCAGAGCTGTTTAAGTTTGCTGATGATTCTGTTGAGCGTGTAAGCAGTGATAAAGATTACATTTATTCCGATGTTGAAGATTTTTCATATGCGGATATTTGGTGGGAAATCCCGGATCGTAAAGATGCTGACGGATATGCGGAAAATCTTCAAAGTGTTCCTTTGGAATTAGGCAATAAGTTCCGCACGACCAAAGAGCAGATGAATGACAAAAACTTTGTCCCGTACTTTGTAATTAAAGCAAGTGGCGACTTAGAGTGGTCATTTATCAACTACGCAACTAAGGCAAAAGCTACACCTGCAATAACTTCGCTCAAGATTAACGATGTAGAGCGTGCAGGAACTAGCGGAACAGTAACGAACTTTGGTTATCCTCAACAGATAAACTTTGAATATGATTTTGAGGGTGTTACTTATCGCTGGGAATTTAGGGATATGGCCAGCTATCCCAGAAATTATATTCTCGACTATGGGTCATTAATTCCTATTGTCGAAACAAAATCTGTTTCAAGTCATCTCATTCTTATAAATCCAAGTGAAGTGAATTCGGTTCAATTTTTGATTGACGATAAGAATATTGCGAGCGCATCTTCGGAAAAACTCACAAGTCTCAGCAACAAGACACCGTTTACTCTCAATGGAAACAAAGCAGGAGATACAAAGCTTAATGTTGTAGTCGAACTCAAAGACAGCACTCTTTCTCCTTACAATAAATATCGCCGCTTCTATAGATATGATAATTATAACGGTGTTGACGAGAAGTTAGGTTACGATATTAAGGTATTCCCATTTGCCAACAAGTCAAGCACTGTTTGGGTTACGATTCACGCTGCAACGTTAAACGGTTATGCTTCAGGCGAGGAACCTTACTATTTCACGACTGCAAACGATGACAAAAAACAATTCTGGCTTGAATTCGATCGTGATGTGTTCACAGTAAAACTTCCGCGTAATGCAGAAGGGAATAAAGGGGTATATTGTAAGGCAATCTTAGATAGCCACATTCTTGACGGAAAGCTGAACTCATTTACAATTCAACCCGCTTTGGAATTATATGATGATTTCACTCCTGTTGATAAAGGAGCAAACGCTGAAGTAACCCTTCATGTGAATTACAAACCTGAAGAACATTTGTTTGTTCAAGGAGATAAAATTGATTGGGACATTCCGGGAGTCGCAAAGACAAACAGTGGTAATGTCGTACCGACTGAACAAGATGTTCTCACGGTGAGCGAACAGAAGAAATCAATTCGCCCATTGATAAAAATCTACAAAAAGGGTCTCAATGTCGAGAGTGTTGAATGGTTTTTCGTTGATAGCAACGGTAACCCGATAACATCAAAAACACAAACACAAGCAAAAAGAAGAGAAATTTTGAGCGATGAAAATATAAAGATCTGGAACGTTTGGTTTATTATCAACGACGGTGAGATTGCAATAAGAGACTCAGCAGGTGAAGTTGAGCTTAATTGGCCTGGAATTAATCTGAGTAAAGTGGAAATCACATATGACAGGTATCGAAGGAAAATTAATGATGATATTGTAGATTTAATTGCAAGGTACACGTCAAGATTCCGTTATGAAGGCAGCAATCTTTTCACATGGGACACAGCGTCAAACGATGTTCCGCTTGTAATGTATCCTGGAGATACAAAGACCTTGACACTTACGGCTAATTCAGTAGCTAACCCTGTAGCATTCATCGGAGATTCGAGTATCGCAGGTCTTGAGGAAATTTCAAGAGATGCAAATTCGGTAAAGGTGAAGCTGACAGCCAATAAAGCAGGAATGACAACTTTAACTCTCGGTTCATCAACAAGCAACGCATTGACACGTTCAAGAGAAGTTTGGGTGGCAAATACATACTCAGCAACAGGCAGACTTGGAGTTCCTTATCTGACGGACTATCTTGGCATTGAAGATTTCGTTGAAATTCTCACAGATGATGAGTTCATTTACAATGGACAAGACCCGGAAATTCCAGATATACCTGATCCAGTAAGTCCAGATGTACCTGATCCCGTGAGTCCTGATATACCTGATCCGGTAAGCCCTGATGTGCCAGACCCCGTGAGTCCTGATCAGAAAGCGACAATCGATACTAATTTACATTCTGGTGGCGGAACAAACAAAATACAGATTGCCGTTACGCCAAAATTTGCGGAATTTGCCAGACCTATTTCGGATTTCACAACATCTGCGAATCAGAAAGCATTGGTGAGCGAATTTCAGGATTTAGACAGCTCAATCACTGATGATATTGAAATTTCGGTAATCAGCGGTGATTCTGTTACGATTTCCGATAACACAAGAGGTGTTCAAGACATTTCAGCAAGTGATCTTAACGGTCAGCAGCTCGCTGTAATTTTGAGGGAAATTGAGGTCAAGAAAACGAAACTTTATACGTTTAACGTTGATTTCTCAAATCTCCAAGAAGGCATGTACATGTACTGGAAGCCTCTGAAGAAAACTGACGTAGCTGCAAGCATTGATGCCTCTGACAGCTCACAAGGATACGCTATGTACTTTGATTCAGAAGGTAACAGAATAGATCAAGTGCCTTCAAACAAGAAGGTCGATGTTGTGGCATATCTTGAGGCCGGAAGTTACGCTCCTATATTTACAACTGATGCAGTAGGTAAAGAACAGGGAGAAGATTCAACTTCCTCGACTAATTCAATGAGCTCTTCCGGAAGCAGCAGCAGTTGCAACAGTTACATTCCGATGTCTGCATTAGCGTTGTTGGGATTATTTTTCATCAAGCGCAGAAAGTAAGACAAAGAAATTATCCGCTAAAACGGAACACAAAATAATAACTTGATTTGAATTAAATCCTGTTCATTTAATGGGCAGGATTTTTTATGAAAAAACCTCCGCATAATTTTTACACGGAGGTTATGTTTTTTCTTATTCCTCAACTACATACTTAATATCTTTTAGGTGTCTCCATCTTCCTGCAAAATCAAGCCCGTAACCTACGACAAATTTATCGGGGATCCTAAATCCGCAATAATCAACTTTTACTTCTGTTTTACGACGTTCATATTTGTCGAGCAAAACACAAACTTTTAGGCTTGCAGGGTTTCTTGCTTCAAGAAGTCCGAGAAGGTGTGAGAGCGTCAATCCTGAGTCAACAATATCCTCAACAACTAAAACATTTTTACCTTCAATGCTTGATTTAAGATCATGAAAAATTCTTACAACGCCGCTTGTCTTTGTGCCGTCTCCGTAAGACGCTACTGACATAAAATCAATCCTTACGTCCATATCTTCGGGCATTTCACGCACTAAATCCGTCAGAAAAAATGATGCTCCCGTTAAAATTCCGACAACCGTTAAATTATTTTCACGGCCGTTATTGTTCGCAATTTCTTCGGCAAGTTCTTTCACACGTCTCGCAATAGTTTCACGAGATAAAATTACGTCTCCGAGTTTATAAGCCATAAATTAAAATCCTCCTGTTAAAAGTTTAGGGTAAAAAAAGCGTTTTGATTTTTCAAGCTTTAATTTATCCCATGATGCCAAAATTTTTACCGCTTCATTTGAAATTATAATGCTGTCTTCAATTCCTGAGTATACAAATTCATTTTTGTTTCGATCGGCTACAACTGCAAAAACTGCTCCAGCTCGAAATCCGTAAATATTCGCAAGCGTTAAAATCGTCGCAGATTCCATCTCAAAATTCATGACGTTAGCTTTTTGTAAGTCTGAAATTTTGTTTTGGAATTTTGATTGAGTGTAACCGTTAAAGCCGGTTCGAGCTTGTCCGCAATGAAACGAAGCTGTGGTGCAGGAAATCCCGACGTGATATTTTTTCCCTAATTTTTCGCACGCCTCAATCAACGCTAAAATAATTTCGTGATTAGCAACAGCAGGGTACGAAACATCAACATAATCATTGCTTGTACCGTCCTGACGCATTGCTCCCGAACAAATAATTATTTCACCGCAGTTAATTTTTTCGTTAATTGCACCGCAGGTCCCTAACCTGATAAAAGTATCTGCTCCCAAATTCGCAAGCTCTTCAACAGCTATTGAGGCCGAAGCTCCTCCAATTCCCGTTGAACATGCACTGATAGGAACACAGTTAATTTTTCCGCTGAAAGTTTTGAACTCTCTGTGAGACGCTATAAATTTTTTCTCGTCCCATTCATCAGCGATTGCGTCAACTCGTTCAGGGTCTCCGGGCAACAAAACATATCTGTTAATATCCCCGTCTTTACATTGAATATGATATTGCAAATTATCTTCCATAGTCGGCCGATCTGCATCGGATTTCCATTCGTTCATATACTAATCACCTTCTCGCAAACAAAAATTTCCTCAAGTATATCAACCGTATCAACCATAACTCCTGCTCCGACAGCTTCACTAATTCCCATTCTATCAGCACAAGAATCAGAAATTAAAATTTTTACTCCGTAATCTTCGAGCTTCTTCAAATATTCGCAGGTGTTTGAATTATAAGCAGCAAGTTTTACGGAACCGTTCATTAAAGCAATAACATTCGGTTTAATATTTGAATTTACTAGGGAGCTTAAAAATTTTTTCATGAATAAGGAATTACATTTTGCGCTTTCACATGAAATTAAAATCCCGGTGGAATTTTTTATGATTTCAGCTTTCGGCTTTACGGTTGTTATCGGTTGAGGTTCAATGTTTTGAGGTTCTTCAACATGTTCAATGTGTGTTTCATCAATTTTGACTGGCGTTAAATTTTCGTCCGGCTCTATTTCTCTTGAAGCTACGATAAATAAATTTCCGTCATCATCTTCAGGGAGAATATCGGAAAAATTCAAACTCTCCAAAAATTTTTTTATCTCAACAAATTGCGAAGGCTCAATTAAAACTCTAATATCCTTTTCATTTGCAATAGAATCTCGCAGAAAATTCAAAGCATCATTGCCATGTTTATCATTAATATTTATGGTAAGCATAATATTTTGTCATCACCTGAAATTTTTTGTATATTATAAAGCACAAAGGAGTTGAAATTTTATGTTGGTATTTTGTAAGGATAAAATTTTTGTAAAGGATTTAGTGATTTACGATTTTGATGAAGTTTACATCAGTTCGCACGATGGTTTTGAAATTTGCATGTCATCAAATGAATTGCCGAAAGTTTGGCAGGGTTTAACGGCATGGGCTGACGTTAATATTGATGAAAAATTTTTGCGTACTGATGAAAAATTAATGACGATGAGAGAATTTTTACATCTCGGAGACGATAAGGGCATGACATTAGCGAGCCGTGCATGGCAATTTAGGAATTGGTTTTGCGAGATTAATTTTTGTTCTAAGTGCGGAGGAAAAATTTTTGCGTCTGAAAATGATTACGGAAGAATTTGCGAAAAGTGCGGAAAAGTTTTTTACGCTCCAATATCTCCTGCTGTAATAACTGCGATTGAACATGAAGGAAAATTGTTATTGGCTCATAACACAGCGTGGCCTGAGACACGTTACAGTATCATAGCAGGATTTGTTGAACCCGGTGAAAGACTTGAAGAAACAGTTAGGCGTGAAATTCGAGAAGAGGTTTCAATCGAGGTTAAGAACATAAAATATTTTGGTTCACAGACATGGCCATTTCCAAATTCATTAATGTTAGGATTTACGGCGGAATATTTATCAGGAGAAGTTAAGCCGGACGGAATTGAAATTTCGAGAGCAGGATTTTTTTCGCCTGAAGAGATTCGTAAAATGAATATTCCTGACAGAGCTAGCATAGCACGAAAACTCATTGAGAATTTTTTGGCCTCAAAATCTTAACGGGAAAACCGTTACATTGAAGAAAACATAAAAATTTTCAATGATAGTTCGCATCAGACAGGAACAGTAAAACAGCATTGGGAAAACTCATGCACGATTTCTTTGAGGCTGATCCTTTGCAAATTTCCCAAAACTTCGCAAGGTATTTCTGATTTTTCTTTAATACTTGCGGATAATGGGAACAGACTAAAAAAAATTCTTCGTATGTTAATAAATCATTCTTGCAAAGGCATAATTCTTAACGTTCCGGGATTTGTGTAAGTTACAAGTGCAACAGTTCCCGGCACTGAGCGAATATATTTTCGTTCGGTGTAATCAATAGGAACTGAGCCTGAATTTTTCCCTGATGAATGACTTGCAGCCAATCCCGCAGCATATTCAAGAATTTCACGCCTTGATTTTTCAAGCTCATCACGTTTAACACCTTTAATTATTACATGGGCGCCCGGCATTTCATGAGCATGTAACCAAATGTCTTCAGGTCTTGCGAGCTTAAAAGTTACATGACGGTTTCCTCTCGCTGAAAGTCCCACTAAAATATTCACTCCGTCTTTCATAATATTCAAATGAGGCGGAATTTTTGTTCGGTCGGGTTGATTTTTTTTGCGTTTAGGTGAAAAATTCTTCTTTATTTCATTCTTAGGTAAAATCCATTCGCTTAAATCTTTAACAGCCTGATTAAAATTTTCGGGATCATCAATAGCTTCAAGTAAATCGTGTTGTTCTTTTATTTCTTTTATTGATGAATTTACGGCCTCAAGGTTTGATTTTATTTCGTCAGGATTGCCCATAGCTTTTTTGTAACGCTTGAAATATCTTTCGGCATTTTTTGACGGTGATAAATTCGGGTCGAGAGAAATTTTTAACTCGTTGCCTTCCCAATCCGTCAAAGTTATTTCTTCAGCTCTTTTCGGAATTTCATAAATGTGAGTTAATATCGCCTCGCCTTTTCGCCTGAAAATCTCTGCTTCCTCACATTCCTTTAACTGTTTCAACAATCCGTCCCGATGTCTTTCACGTGATTTAACGGAGCGTTTTAATTTTGCGTCAACTTCATGTAAAACTTTCTCACGGCCTTTTCTCAATAACGGAATTAAAACTCCGTACCTTGAAGCCTTGAAAACGTCATTGCCGAGTGAAACTGTTTCCGAAAAATCAAAATCAAAACGAGTGAGATAATTATTTTTCGTGATGATTTTGCACGGCACGTCAGAATTTTCATCAGTGAGTTTCATTAATGCCGAATGCCACGAAATATTTTCACGTTCATTCCAATGAGCCTGAATTAATCTTGCTAAAGGTCTTCCGATACCTTTGATATTTTGAACGTCCTCAAAATTTAACGCTTTATTATTTTGTAACGTTATTCCCTCAAATGAAGGCGGTAAATTATAAACATGGCCGGGTAAAATTGTTCTGTAACGATTTACATCAGGTGTTGAATGTCGAGCAGCTTCGTCGATTTTACGATTTTCATCGAGCAATATAAAATTTGCAACAGGTTCCGTGATTTCGATAACAATATAATAATTAACGCTTAAACCTGCCGAAACTCTTCTTCTTGCCTGAAATTCTAAAATTCTGTCGTTGTTTAACTGTCTTACGGAAAAAATTTCCCCTCCGTGTAACAATCTGCTCTTTAACGCCTCAGCTATTGATGCCTTAGACGGTGAAATATCTTTAAGTGCGTTAATTTCGTTTTGTGAAGCAGGACAAACACCCGATGCCCCCGATGTCCATGAAAATAAAATCCATTGTTCCGAAAATGATTTCAAAGCCACCCAAGCTTCTCCGCCTTCAATACGATTAACTCGCAAGGGCATTAATTTTTGTAACACCCCTGCAAGTCCTGTTATAAATTCCTGTCCGAATGCCATAATTTTTTAGTTTCTCATAATGCTTAAAATACTTTGCTGTTGAATTGCGTTTGATTGAGCGAGCATTGCCGAATTAGATTCCATTAAAATTCTAATACGTGTGAACTCCATAATCTCTTTTGCGTAATCAACATCTCTGATTGTGCTTGTAGCGTCAGTTAAGGCTTCAAGTTCCGATGTTAAATTTCCGATGTGATGTTCAAGACGTGTTTGAGCGCCTCCGAGTTTAGCTTGCTGCATTGAAACTTTATCTATCGCAAGGTCAATAAGCTCTATTGATTTAGCTGCCCTTTTCTGACTCATAACATTAATTCCGTCAAGTCCCAGAGCGTGGCTTCTCATATCACCGATATTTAATATAACATCTTCGCCTTCAGCAGTTCCCGTTTGAAGTACAGTTGTGTTATCGGCAACATGCAAAGTAACTTCGCTGCCTTTTCCGTTTGTGTTGTCATTGAAATCAAATTTTTTCGTTGCCTCGTTCCAAGAGATATTTATTCCGAGTGTCGGATCGAATTCAACGTCAATATTTTTGTGAATAACTCCGATTAAACGATTGCCCGTAATTTTTACCCGTTCAGCAATTAAATCGCCCGTATGAGCATCTCTGACTGTAACGTTATATTGATTTTCTTCGGATTTTTGAATAGTGTTAAGGGAGAAAGCTTTTAATACATCTTCATTTCCTGAGAGAGTTATTTCACCCATTGAGCCTGCAAGAGCGGAATTAATTACAAATGTTCCTCCGACAGATTCAAAACCTTTTGTTCCTCCTTCAACAAACGAAACAAATTTTGAAATATCATCAACATATTTTGATTGACCTAATCCTATCGCAACAGCCCTGTTTAATTTCAGAGCAACATCGTTAAGAGTATCATCAGCCTGAAGCATAATTTTAGCCTGCTTCCCGTCGCCTTGAGTTAACGTTAATTCTTTCGGTTCAGTAAGAATGAAAACTCCTTGAGCGTCCCAAAATTTATCAATGTCCCTCAATCTCGTATCGCCGTTTGCAACTTTCCCGACATAATTTACATCAAAATTTGCGAGGGTAGTTTGTTCGGAAGTATCAAGCTGACCGTCGGAACTAACACTCTTGAAAGTGTCAGAAGTTTTTAGTGTTATAGTTCCTGTTGAAGCTGTTCCGGTTCTGGAGTTGACGAAATAATTTGTGAATTTTATTTCCTTGTTTGCCGTAACATCTCCGTTAAGGACATAATGTAAAGTTTCGCCGCTGAAAGGTGCGTTGTCCCATTTATCAGGGATTGAGGTGTCGATCATGCCGCTTAAATCAATTCCGATTGAATTTTCAACAGGTGTTTGGGCACTGACATTAACGGAAAACATTGCGCCTTCGTTCACATAGTCGGCAGTATTAAGAGTGATACTGAAAGAATCGTTGCCGAAAAGTTTATCAAGCTCAACTGTTGTACCTTCATTGCGTCCTTCATCAGGATTTGCACCTCTCAACAAAATATTATCCATGACAGCGCGGCGTGTTGTGCCTTCTTGAGTTAAAATTTCGGCAGAGGCTTTTAGAGTTACAGTTTGAGTTTGAGAATTTACGCTCTTTACCTCAAACAATATGCTGGCGTTTTCGGTCATTCCGTCAGAGACATCAAAGCTGAAAACATCGTCAAAATTATATTGAGTTTCTTCTTCCTCATTAAATCCGCCGACACCGAAATGTCCCGTAACTTTTACTTCATCTGCTGAACCTTTGGATAAATGGAATGAATAATTTCCCGCTGCAACATTGCCGCTGACTTCAACATCTTTAACGCCTGCTTTAACGTTAAGAGCTTTGTTAGTAACAATATCATCATGTTTAATTCTGAAGATGTCGGATTTTTGAGTTTCAGCTTTACCTGCAATAGCACTCACGGAAATTTTGTAATTTCCCTCAACGCTGTATTTTTGCCCGTACTCGTCAACAGCTCTGAGACCTCCGTGAATAATCGCTTTAACATTGTTATCCGTGCTGCTCCATAAGGCTGCGTTATCTCCGCTTAAAATTTTTTTGCGGTTAAATTGAGTAGTGCTTCCGATTCGGTCAATTTCGTTGCGAATTTCGTTTACTTCAACCTGAATATAACTTCTGTCCTGTTGAGTTAAAGTATCGTTGGCTGCCTGAACTGAAAGCTCTCTCATTCTCATTAACATTGATTGAGTTGATTCAAGAGCACCTGTTGCAGTTTGAATGAGGCTGATACCGTCTTGAGTGTTGTTAAGAGCCTTTTCGATTCCGAAAATTCTTGAACGCATTACCTCGCCTACTGCGACTCCTGCGGTGTTATCCATGTCAGGAATTTTTGTGCGCAGCCCTGTTGATAATTTTTCAAGAGAACGTTTCATTGCCAAAGAATTTTTCTGCATTATTCGTTGACCCATTAATGAAGTTATATCGTGGTTCATTATCATAGACATTTTTATTTTTCACCGTCCTTAGTGTTAAATTTTTCTTCCCTGAAAAAATAAACCCCCTCGCCATAAATGACCCTCTCCCCTTCTCAAGGGGCGCAAGTTTTGTGTTATTGATATTCTTGCCGCCCCTATTAAGGGGAGGTGTCAACTAGTTGACGGAGGGGTCTGCTAAAAATTAAAAATTTATAATACAATGTCAAATTTCTGTCTGCCCTTTGAATCTTTTTCGCGGGCTTTTCTGATGAAACTGACTATTTTATCCGGAGGAACTTTGCGGATTATTTTCCCGTTCCCTGAATTTATCACGCTGATCTGAACAATATCAGCGTCCTCTATAACATCATACTTGAGATGGCGCATTTCGGAGGCTTTATCAAGAATTTCGTCCTGAGCTTTTTCGGCGAGCTCCTGATTTTTTTCCTGAAATTCCTGACGCTCAATTTTGGCAATCTTATCAGCTATTTTTTTGTACTCTGAATTTTGAAAGTCCCCTCCGATGCTCCCAAGTGTTTTAGTCCTGATTACCTGACGTTGTCCAGCAGGTTGTGATTGTATGAAAGAATCGGAAAAGTCATTCGCATTTCCTGTTTTCATGTGCAATCACCTGCTTCCGTTCAGCAAGTTGAAGCGCTAGTTATCAAAAAAGGGAAAGAGAGCTTTCCCCCTTCCCCCTTTTCAACACTTTCCTAAAATTTCTTACGGATTAGTTAAAAATTCCTCAAAAATTTTGCTTCAAATTAACGGATCAAGCTAAGGACGTTCTGCGGCTGCTGGTTAGCTTGCGCGAGCATTGAGTTTCCAGCCTGAAGCATAATGTTGAGCTTCGTGAACTCCATCATTTCCTTGGCCATGTCGGCATCGCGGATTCTGCTCTCTGCGGAGGTCAGGTTCTCGCTGGCTGTCGTCAGGTTGTTCGCTGTGTACTCTAATCTGTTCTGGTACGCACCGAGTTTTGCACGCTGTGTTGAAACTTTGTCGATAGCGTTGTCAATAATCGTGATTGAGCGGGCTGCTCTTTCCTGGCTCATAACGTTTACGCCGTCAAGTCCAAGAGCATGGCTTCTCATATCGCCGATGTTAAGTCCCATATCTTCGCCTTCGTTAGCACCGATCTGGAGAACTGTTGTGTTGTCGGCAAGGTGAAGTGTGGTCTCATGAGTTGATGTTGAATAGGTGTATTTCTTCAGATCATCATTCCACGAAGCATTAATTCCACTGAGTGCGCTGAACTCAACATCAACGTTATCATTGATAAGTCCATGAGCTACATTGCCCGTTACTTTAACGTTCTGCTTAATCATTTCGCCAGTATGAGCGTCGCTTACGTCAACAGTGTAGCTTGTCTCTTTGGATTTCTGAATCGTGTTCAGTGAGAATGCGTTAAGAAGATTTTCATCAGAACTTGAAAGTGTGATTTCTCCGCTCTTACCGGGTACTACTGAACGAATTAAGAATGTACCTTCAACAGATTCCGAATTCTTTGTAGCACCGTCAACGAATGTTACGAACTTTGTAGCGTCGTCAACATATTTGCTCTGACCAAGATCTGTAGCGATTGCATCATTGAGTTTCTTTGCAACATCGTTAAGAGTGTCGTTTGCATAGAGAGTTATGCTTGCTGTCTTGCCGTCGCCCTGATTAAGTGTAATCTTCTTTGCATCGTCGAGCAGGAATACGCCCTCTGAATTCCAGAACTTATCAAGATCACGAAGTTTTACGTCTCCACTTGCAACTTTGCCGATATAAGCAGCATCGAAGCTGGCAAGAACATCGCCTGCTGAGGCATTTTGAAGAGCACCGGTGTCATTGTTGAAAATGCTGTTGGTTTTAAGGGTAATGTCTCCTTCTGTAGCAACTCCGGTCTTCTCGTTGAGGTTGTAATTCTTGAAATGAATTTCTGTGTCAGCAAGCTGAGTTCCATTTAACGTGTAACTAATGTCGTTGCCTCTGTAAGGGCCGCCGTCCCATTTCTCGTCCCAACTTCCGTCCATATTAGCAGAAATTTTAATGCCCATCGGGTTATCGTTACCGCCGGTAGTATCAGCACCAGGAGTTACAGCATAAACAAATTTTGCGCCGTCCTGAATATTAGCAAGCTGGTTAGCATTCAACGTAATGTCAAGACCGTCAGTGCCGTCAAAGAGTTTATCAAGTACTGTTGCATCACTTGCGCCTTGTTTGAGGACGATGTCATCCATAACAGAAGTAATATTTACACCATTCTGTGTAAGTCTGCTTGCTGTTGCTTTGAGCGTAACTTCTTTGTTGATTGCGTCAACATGTGTAACCTCAAAAAGTACGCTTGCATTATCTTTCAAAGCTGAGCCGTTCTCAACTGTGAATACATTTTCTGCCGCCTGTAACGTTTCACCGTTGTAAGCTACTGATGTTACTGAAGGGCTTGCGTTCTCTGCAACTGTATCGTAAACGATTTTAATTCCGGGCGCCTGACCGCTGTTAACTGTTGTTGTTGTAATATCAACTGTAGATGCTGCAGCATCGGTGAAAGCAGAGTCATCAATGGTGATACCTTTTGCTCTTGCTGCTGCAACGATTTCGTCTCTTACGCCTGCAAAACCCATTGTGCCGTCATCGCCGCTGCCTGCGAAGAACTCAGCCTGCTGTGCTGCTGTGGTTGTACCGCCGTTGGATTTGAAGATGTCTGAGCCTTCAGTTGACCAAATTTCAACACCGTCAGTTGTTTGAACGCTGATCTTTGTAACAGGTGCTGCAACTGAGTTAAATGTAAGAGTTGTATCTGCTGTACTCTGAGAACCACCAAGTCCGTATGAACCAGTGAGTATAGGCTCACCTGCTGCAGCATTTTCATATGTCATAGTGTAGTTTCCGGCAGGTGTATTGGTTACGGATACATCTTTGACACCAAGTTTAGCGTTTACGGTTTTGTTCATTACAACGTCATCGTGTTTGATTTTCATAATGTCGCTCTTCTGAACTTCACCCTGGCCAGGATCAGCTTTAATTCTGATTTTATAGTTGCCTTCGACTGATTTCTTCTGTCCAAACTGATCGGTTTCACGAAGACCGCCGTTAATAATAGCTTTAGTCTCGTTGTCATCGCTGCTCCAGAGTGCTGCGGAATCGCCGTTGAGGAGTTTCTTTTTGTTGAACTGGGTTGTGTTACCGATTCTTGTGATTTCCTCGTTAAGCTGTCCGATTTCTTCCTGGATATAGCTTCTGTCCTGCTGTGTTAATGTGTCGTTAGCAGCCTGTACTGAAAGCTCACGCATACGCTGAAGAATTGAATGTGTCTCGCTGAGTGCGCCTTCTGCTGTCTGAATTAAGCTGATGCCGTCCTGAGTGTTTCTGACTGCCTGATCAAGTCCTCTGACCTGTGCACGCATTTTTTCACTGATTGCAAGTCCGGCTGCGTCATCTGCCGCTGAGTTAATGCGGAGACCGCTTGAAAGTTTTGCTATCGACTTCTGAAGAGCATTACTTGTGTTATTAACGATATTGTAGCTCTGTAAAGCCGGTATATTGTGTTGAATTACCATTGACATAGTAAAAAACCTCCCTGTAATGTTGGTAAAATTCTTGTCTCTGCCTTCCGTGTGCAGGAGACTGGCTTTAATTTCCGCCTCTCATTTTCCGAGAGTTCCCCGCCTTTTACGTTAAAATTTTTACAGGATTGCTCCTCAATAAAAACTCTCGCGCCTGTTCTTATGAAGTCCTAGTAAAAACTTTTTGCGAAATAGGCTGTACGCTTTGTTGCCTTTTGTTACTAAATAAACCTTCTATCCTTATTCGCGAAAAGGTTTCAAAACTTTATGAGGCCGTATATTTTTTAATTTTTTCATTGGCCTTTTCTCTTTTCATTCACATTTTCGGAACGGAATTTGAAAAACTTTAGCCCTTTGCAAAAAATTTTTCACAGTTTGTTAATCAATGAGACTAATTTACTTTCCTTGAATTTTATCGCCTTAACAGGGCACATCTCATGACAACAATAACATCTTATACATTTACTGTAATCAAAATATAAATGTTTGTTCTCATGTTTCAATGCTCTTGCAGCACAAACTGCCTGACATCTTCCGCAGCCTATGCAAAGTTCGGGAATATGTACGGGCTTTGAGGTCATAAATCTTTCAATAAACGGTAAACGAGGCAATAATCTCATTGAACGGGTTTTAGGGATTTTAACGTTTGGGAACGTGAACTCACTCACCATTTTAACCCTTCCACCGCAAGCGGTTCCCCTTCCCTTGTCAGGGACGGCGAGATTTTCGCTCTTGTCTCCCCTGAGAAGGGGAGATGTCGATTCATCGACAGAGGGGTCATACCATTCAACATCATCATAATTAAGTTCACATTCGGGCATGTTGCGTTTTTTAGCTGCCAGCCACAAAGGATAATCCTCAAATTTCGCTCCTAACATTTTGCATAAATGAAAATCCATTGACAAAGCATCTTGAGTTCCTGCGATAATTCCAAATTCATAAGGTTCTCCCGATGTAGGGCCATCTCCCTGCATTCCTATAACTCCGTCTAAAATCGTGAAACACGGATTAATATTTTGATATATATCAAGCAGTAACGAAGCAAATTTTTCACGGTTAAGACCGACGTTATAATGCCAGCCTGCTTTTAATCTTCCCGGAATACACCCGAACATATTTTTAACGCCCATCGTTAAATACATTTGACCGTGAGTTTTTAATTTCGGGAGATTAATAATTTTGTCAGCTTCAATTACAAATTTGCTCACCTGAATTTTATGAAAAGCAGTGTCAGAATTTTTTATTGGAAGGTCAACAGGGTTTGTTAGTTCTTTACACTCGATATTAAGTTCTTCGGAAATTTTCATGAAGCCGGCTTTTTCAGCAGAGGTTTTGAAATTATCAACGCCTGTGCTGTCAGCTATAAAAGGTTTTGCGCCGTGTTCAAGAATTAATTTCGCTACAGCTCGAACGATTGAAGGATCTGTTGTAACTCTGCGTTCGATTTCATGGCCTGAAACCAAATTAACTTTCAACAAAACTTTTTCGCCCGGACTGATAAATTTTTCAACGCCTCCGAAATAATCAAAAATTTTTTTTACGGCATTATCAATTTCAGGCTGATTATAATTTTTTTGTGAGAGAAAAAATATTTTGCTCATTAGATTTTAAGCCATTCTGAAATTTTATTTTTGTCGATTGTATTAGCTTTTATGCCGTCAAAAACTTTTGCGCCTTTACAAATTTCTCTGATTTTTGCAGTAGCCTTTTCACAGTTTGAACCGCCGCTTGTGCAGAAGGGATAAATATTTTTGCCTGAAAAATCATAACCTTCAAGGAACGAAACAACAGCCATAGGACATGTGAAAAACCAAATCGGAAAACCGATTACAACATTTTCATAAGAATCAAAATTCTCGATTGGCTTGCTTATTAAGACAGGTCTTTCACCGCTTTTGAATTCTTTACGGGATTCAAGAATTGTTTTCAAATAATTATTGGGATATTTTTTTTCCGTAATTATTTCATGAACAGGTGCGTTGATTTCTTGAGAGATTTGTTCAGCGATTTTTTTTGTATGTCCGCTCTTTGAAAAGCAAACGATAATTGTTTTTCCCATAAATTTTCAACTCCGTTTTTGCTTTGAGATTTTAACACATTAAAAAACGGGAGCGGCAAAAATTTTTACCCTCCCGTTAAAATTTTCACTCTAAAAATTTAATCCTAGAATAACGGTGCAAGCACTAACGCTACAACTGTCATTAACTTAATGAGAATGTTGAGAGCAGGGCCTGCCGTATCTTTGAAAGGATCTCCGACTGTATCGCCGACAACTGCCGCTGCATGATTGGGTGAACCTTTGCCGTTAAAATGTCCTTCTTCGATGTACTTCTTAGCATTGTCCCAAGCTCCGCCTGAGTTAGCCATGAATAACGCCATCATAACGCCTGTTACAATAGCTCCTCCAAGTAAACCGCCAAGAGCCTCTTTGCCGAGAATAAATCCGACTAAAACAGGAACAACGATCGCCATAACTCCGGGAACAATCATCTGAGTTAATGCAGCATGAGTTGAAATTGCTACACAGCGTTCATAATCGGGCTTGCCTGTACCTTCCATAATTCCTGTAATCTCACGGAACTGTCTGCGGACTTCTTCAATCATTGAACCGGCAGCTTTGCTTACTGCGTCGATTGAAAGTGAGCAGAATATAAACGGAAGCATGCCGCCGATTAACAGACCGACAATAACATAAGGGTTCATGATGTCGATCTTTTCGATTTTTGCAGCCTGTGAATATGCTACGAATAACGCAAGAGCTGTTAAAGCCGCTGAACCGATTGCAAGTCCTTTACCCATTGCCGCTGTAGTGTTTCCGATTGCGTCAAGGTGGTCTGTAATCTTACGAACGCCTTCAGGTAACTCGCTCATCTCAGCAATTCCGCCCGCATTATCAGCGATAGGGCCGTAAGCGTCAACGCTCAATGAAATTCCCGTAATTGAAAGCATACCTACCGCAGCAACAGCTACTCCGAACATTCCTGCAAGATAGTAGCTGATTAACGTTGAAAGGCAGATTAACAAAACAGGAATACCTGTTGACATCATACCGAGTGAAAGTCCTGAAAGGATTACTGTAGCTGCTCCTGTGTCAGATGATTTTGCAACAGCTTTTACAAATCTGTAATCGCCCGATGTATAAATTTCTGTAACGATTCCGATTATAATTCCGGCTAAAACTCCTGACGTAACTGAAAGGAATACGCTGATTGAATTTGAGAAGAAGAACAGAATGCTTAATACAAATGTTCCGGCAATCATTAAACCGCCTGCAACAAATGTTCCTGTTCTAAGAGCAAACGCAGCATCGCCTTCATCAATACGTTTCATAACGCTCGGCATGAATTTGCGGGCAACAGCTCTGACTGAATCAGCACATTTAGCCTTCTGAGAAATCATCATACAGCCGATTATTGAAGCTAATACTCCCCAAGCTGCAAGGAACATCGGGAAACCAATTCCCCAAAGTCCGAGCTGTGAACCGTCAACACCCGGTGTGAACGTATATACAGCACCGATAGCCATAGCAGCAAGAATTGAGTTTACGTAGCTCTCGAAAAGGTCTGCTCCCATTCCTGCAATATCACCGACGTTATCACCGACGTTATCGGCAATGACTGCGGGATTTCTAGGGTCATCTTCGGGAATGCCTGCTTCAACTTTTCCGACTAAATCTGCTCCGACATCTGCTGCCTTCGTATAAATTCCACCGCCGACACGGGCAAATAATGCGATTGAGCTTGCTCCCATTCCGAAAGCAGTTAAAGCTGTAACATCGTTGAGGAACAAATAAGCAACTGATAAACCTGCAAGGCCAAGTCCTACAACGACCATTCCGACGATACTGCCGCCTGAGAAAGCAACTTCAAGAGCGTTACCTGCTGCTGAACCGTCATCAGCTTCCATTCCTGCGAGAGCTGCATAAGTTGTACGGCCGTTTGAATTTGTAGCAACATACATTCCGATATAACCGGCTGTGGCACTGCATAAAGCACCGAGTATAAAAGCGAATGCTGCTCCAAGTCCAAGAGCTGAGACAAGCAATATAGCAACTACTCCGACAAACGGAGCAAGCCATGAATATTCCTTCTTGAGGAATGCCATTGCACCCTTATGAATTATTTCAGATAATTCTGCAACACGAGGATGCCCGATTTTGTTTTCTTCGAGTTTTTGATAGACTGTCCAAGCGTAAAGTCCTGCTAAAACTCCGAAAACAAGCGTTATAAAAACTAAGAAAAGCCACATTGGATAAAATTACCTCCTATGGAAATATAATATTTTCAATTATAGAATTATATCTTAAAAATCTTTTTATAACTATTTTTTAAGAGGAAATTTTTATTGAAAGTGGGATTAAAAATTTTATCTTGCAATTTCACGAAAAAGTTCTAAAATTTGCGCCGTTTTTAATTTATTATTGAGAGGAAGAATGTTTCATTGTGCAAACGTCCAGGTCTTTTACTTTCGATTTTTGTGCTCTTGGTTAGCGCATTAATAGTTACTTTCGGTGTAGTTGATGTTGAGTTAGAATCAGGCTCGCATTTCGGTTTTGGTTTACCTGCTCAGGTTCCGTTGCTTTTCGCTACGATTTTTGCGGCACTTGTAGGTTCGTTTTACCTTAAAGTAAGCTGGAAAGATTTAGAGAAGGGTATGGCAGGAGCAATTCAGGTTTCAATTCAGGCGATAATAATTTTAATTCTCGTCGGTTGTTTAGTCGGTTCATGGATTCAAAGCGGAGTTGTAGCTACAATGATTTATTACGGGCTTGAAGTCATGACACCTCGATATTTTTATCTTGCAAGTTTAATTATCAGCGTTGTTGTAGCTCTTGCTACCGGGTGCTGTTGGACAACGAGTTCAACGGTCGGAGTTGCTTTAATAGGAATTAGCGCAGGTCTCGGACTGCCTTTACCAATTACAGCAGGATTTGTAATTTCAGGAGCTTATTTCGGCGATAAAATTTCACCGCTTTCAGACACGACAAATTTAGCTCCGGCAGTTTCGGGAAGCGAATTGTTCGAGCATGTCAGAGCCATGATGATAACGACAATTCCAACGTTATTAATAACGGCAGTAATAGCTTTCATGATGGGAAATACTGCGCAAGGTTCTGACGGAGGAAGAATAGCGTTAATTCAGGGAATGATGAGAGCGGAATTTAATATTTCGTTATGGGCATTTATTCCGCCGATGATAATTTTAACGATGGCAATGATGAAAATTTCAGCAATTCCCGGAATTGTTGCAGGAATTACAGGAAGTTTAATTTTATCGCTTGTCAGAGGCTCAACAGCTCACGAAACATTAGAAGTATTGTTTTCAGGCTATGTTCCCGAATATTTAGAAACGTTTTCAAAGGCCGTAACTCCTGAAGCGATGAACGAAATTTTAGCGACATTTTCAAGCGCATTTACAGCAGAAACGACAGTAACATCGGAAGTATTCTCGCAGGTAGGAGGGCTTTTAACACAGCTTTTTACGAGAGGCGGAATGACATCAATGTTAGAGACGGTATGTTTAATAGTTGTAGCGTTATCGTTAGGCGGAATAATGGAGGTCTGCGGATTTCTTGATGTAATTTTAGATTCGCTTATGCGCCATGTAAAAACCGTTTCAGGAATGATAGCGTCAGTGTTGGCTTCAGCATTTTTAGCAAACGTATTTTTAAGCGAGCAATATTTATCAATCATAGTTCCAGGAAGAATGTTCAAAAGAGCATTTGAAGAAAGGACATGGAAGGACGGAAAGAAACTTGCTCCGGTAATGTTGTCCCGTTCACTTGAGGACAGCGGCACAATGACTTCAGTATTAGTTCCTTGGAATACGTGCGGAGTTTATGTGAGTTCGGTTTTAGGTGTAGCAACGTTGGATTATCTGCCTTATTGCTTTATGAACTGGCTTAATCCTTTAGTAGCATTCGCATTAACAGCTCTTGGAATTGGAATAATTTGGAGAAAAGACGATCCCGAAGAAGCTGCGTAACCCCCTCGCCATAAATGACCCTCTCCCCCTTGTCAGAAGGCGCAAGTTTGTTGTTCTTGTCTCCCCTGAGAAGGGGAGATGTCATAAAAAATTTCCACAGTGAAAGATTTTTGTGTTCTGTTAGTTAAAATTTCTACAGCTTAATAATATCTTCATTGTTTTGATTTTTACCTGAAATCTCTTTCGCTTCCATGTGCTACAAATCTTGTTATCTCTCTCTGAAATGTTAGTTTCAATATCCCTGTGCTTCCGTTTCGATTTTTTGCAACCCTTATATCTGCTTCACTGTTTAAGTTCGGGTTATTCTCGTCCTCCGTATAATAATCTCCCCTGTATAACAACATAACAATATCTGCGTCTTGTTCAATCGCTCCTGAGTCTCTTAAATCCGAAAGCTGAGGTTTTTTTTCAGGACGGCCTTCAACAGCTCTTGAAAGTTGCGACAGAGCTATTATGGGGCAATTCAATTCTCGTGCCGCTACCTTTAACATTCTCGATATGTCCGAAACTTCCTGCTGTCTTCCTTCAAGCCTCCCTGCTCCTCCCGTCATTAACTGCAAATAATCTACTATTACTAATCCTAAATCAGGGTGCCGTGTCTTAAATCTTCGACATCTCGTCCTGAAATCTATCGCCGATAAAACAGATTCATCGCTTATAAAAATATTTCTTCTCGATAAAATTTCAGCGGCTCTTTGAACTTTTTCAAAATCCTTTACATCAAATGTCCCTTTAATTAACTGTGTTAAACTCACTTCAGACTCTGCTGCCAACATTCTCATAACTAATTGTTCTGCGGACATTTCAAGACTGAAAATTAAAACAGGCAAATTTTTTTTATCGCCTCCGAATTGAGCAATGTTTAACGCAAACGCCGTTTTTCCCATCGAAGGACGAGCCGCAATTATGTTAAGACTTCCGGGTTGAAATCCTCCCGTGTATTGTTCAAGATCTCGAAAGCCTGAATTAAAACCTACGTTTTTTAGGGTCTTGCTGTTGACTTTTTCTTCAACATCAATAACAACCGGCGCAATAATATCTCTTATGTGTAAAAAATCCGACGAATCTTTATTCTGTGAAGCGTCAAGAATTAATTTCTCAATCGTTTCGATAATTTCTTTTACATCTTTATCATTTTGATAAGCAAGATCTATTATTTTATTGCCGGCTTCAATTAATCTTCGTCTGACTGAATTTTCTCTGACAATTTCAGCATGATATTTTACGTTAGCTGTTGTCGTTAAATCATTTATTAATTCGGCAATATAAGGTTGACCTCCTATCTTATCAAAAATTCCTTTTGCTTTGAACTCCGAAACTACAGTTACAATATCAACAAGAGTATCAGAAAGATACATGCTCATTAAAATTTCAAAGACTAATTTGTTATTAGTGTTGAAAAAATCGTCCGGCTTCAAAATTTCAATGGTACTTCCTAAAGCCTCCTTTGATAGAATGCAGGCCCCTAACACTGCACGTTCAGCTTCGGGGCTGTTGGGCGGTTGAGAATATCTCATGATACCGTTACGGTTAAAGTCATATCAGCCTGAACACCGGGATATAATTTCACTGAAAATTTATAATTTCCCTGTTGTTTAACGACTTCATCAATTTTAATGTCGCGTTTATCAAAATTTTTAAGTCCGTGTTGAGCTTCGAGAGCTTCGGAAATTTGAGCGGCTGTAATACTCCCGAATAATTTTCCGTTTTCCCCTGCTTTACCAGCAACATTAACAGCTTTACCCTGTAATTTCTTCTGAAGCTCTAAGGCTTCCTTGTGTAATTTTTCGTCTTTGGCTTTTAAGCGGGCTTGTTCGTTTTTCCATTCCGAAATTTTCCCCGGAGTAGCTTCGATCGCAAGATTTTTAGGTAAAAGGAAATTTCTTGCGTAACCATCACTGACTTCAAGCAGTGCCCCGGCTTTTCCGAGTTTACTAACGTCCGATTTCAAAATTACTTTCATGATAAAAATTTTCTCCTTTCGTTAAAATTTCAACCTGAGAATAATATCACAATCCTGTATAATGAAGAAAATTTATGGAAGGTAGTGTTTTAATGGAACAATATAATGTTACAGGAATGAGCTGTGCTGCTTGCAGTTCAAGAGTTGAAAGGGTTGTGAAAAAAGTTAATGGCGTTACGTCATGTTCGGTCAGTCTTTTAACGAACTCAATGAGCGTTGAAGGTTCAGCATCTTCAGCCGAAATTATCGCAGCAGTTGAGAAAGCGGGATACGGTGCGAGCTTAAAACAGCCCGAAAAAATCATAAATGAAACTTCAAACGATGAAAATATTTTGACGGATAAAGAGACACCGATATTAAAACGCAGATTAATATTCTCGTTAATATTTTTGGCTTTCCTGATGTATTTCTCAATGGGGCACATGATAGGCCTTCCGTTGCCTGCATTCTTTGAGGGTAATCACGTCGCTCAAGGTCTCGCGCAATTGCTCTTGGCCGGAATAATCATGGTCATCAATCAGAAATTCTTCGTGTCGGGCTTCTCCTCACTCCTGCACCTCGCTCCTAACATGGATACTCTCGTTGCTATGGGGTCTTTCTCGTCGTTCGCATGGAGCGTTTACGTACTCTTCATGATAACGCGTCCACACACATTCACCCCACATGATTTCTACTTTGAGTCAGCAGGAATGATTCTTACTCTTATCACCATCGGCAAAATGTTAGAAGCCCGCTCCAAAGGCAGGACTACTGACGCGCTGAAATCACTCATGAAGTTAGCACCAAAAACCGCAAACGTTATCCGTAATGGCCAAGAATTCACCGTACCAATTGAGCAAGTCCAGAGAGGAAGTGTCTTTGTCGTCAGGCCCGGAGAAAATATCCCTGTTGACGGCGTAATCCTTGAGGGAAGCACCGCAGTCAACGAGTCGGCTCTCACAGGAGAAAGTATCCCCGTAGACAAAGCACAAGGCGATTCTGTCTCGGCGGCTACGGTGAATCAGTCCGGCTACATCAAGTGCGAGGCAACACGAGTCGGCCAAGATACGACGTTATCCCAGATCATCAAGATGGTAAGTGATGCTTCAGCTACAAAAGCTCCAATCGCTAACATTGCGGATAAAGTCTGCGGAGTGTTTGTCCCGGCCGTAATAGCTATAGCAGTGTGCGTAGTCGCTGGCTGGATGTTTGCGGGTAAACCTTTCGGCGAGGCTCTCTCTTACGGAATAGCCGTGTTAGTGATCAGCTGCCCTTGTGCACTTGGCCTAGCGACTCCAGTGGCAATTATGGTCGGTAATGGCGTGGGCGCAAAGAATGGAATACTCTTCAAGACTGCATCATCACTTGAGCAGGCAGGGAAGATAAATATTGCGGCTCTCGACAAGACGGGCACGATAACGAGCGGCGAGCCTAAGGTTACGGACATTCTGACAGCAGGGGACATTCTGGAGGACGAACTAATCTCTCTAGCGTACTCACTTGAGATGAAGAGTGAGCACCCATTAGCTCGGGCAATAGCAGGCTACGCGAAGGAGCAGAAGATTCCTGCGCGGGAAGTGATGGAGTTTCAGGCATTGCCGGGTAACGGACTCTCGGCCAAGCTCGCGAACGGCTCATCACTAGTCGGAGGGAGCATGAAGTTCTTGGCGGAGAAAGTCAGCGTCGACTGGAGATTAGCTCACGAGGCAGAGAGATTAGCTGAGTCGGGGAAGACTCCGTTAGTGTTTGCGCGAGATGATGAGTTGCTCGGGATAATAGCTGTTGCGGACACGATGAAGCCTGATAGTCGGGAGGCAGTGAAGGAACTGCAGGAACTAGGTGTGAAAGTAGTGATGCTCACAGGAGACAATGAGCGCACAGCCAAAGCTATAGGCACTGAGGCAGGAGTCGACGACGTTATTGCTGGAGTATTGCCTGACGGAAAAGAGAGCGTTATTCGTGAGCTTCAGGCACAGGGAAAAGTTGCTATGGTCGGGGACGGGATTAATGACGCTCCGGCACTTACTAGGGCAGATATTGGTGTAGCTATTGGTGCAGGTACGGACATTGCTATTGATGCGGCTGACGTTGTGCTGATGAAGAGCAGCTTAGAGGACGTTCCGGCGGCAGTGAGGCTCAGCAGGGCCACTATGAGGAACATAAAGCAGAATCTATTCTGGGCGTTCGTGTATAACGTGATAGGTATTCCGTTAGCGGCTGGACTGTGGGGGCTGAAACTCGATCCTATGTTTGGTGCGGCAGCTATGAGCTTGTCGAGCTTCTGTGTAGTAACTAATGCGCTGAGGCTGAATCTTGTGAACATAAGGGGGCGGAAATCATGAGGCGTTTATTGCTGGCGGCGTTATTGATAGTGTGCATGAGTTCATGTGCGTGTGCTGAGATTATGGAGTTCAGGTATTTTTCGCTTGATGTCCCTGAAGGCTGGACGGTCAGTGAAGAGGGAAGTATGATTACTGTTACTGCATGGGATAAATCAGGCTCGCTCTCGATAACGGCAGATGATCCGGGAGGGAAGAGTATAGCTGAACTTGCGGAGGAGTATGCGCAGAGGCTGAACGGGACTGTACCGGAACAGGACGAGGACGGAGGGTATACGTTCGAGTTCAACAACGGAGTGAGTCAGGCAGTGATAGACGGAGATGAAGACTTGTATGTGCTGATAATCGGGACTGGGATAGAGCGTAATGGTGAGGTGCTTGGCGAGATATTAGAGTCTCTGGAGATGAAATGATACATGTAGTCATATTTTCAGAGAGTCCTGCAGGAATAATCAGTAATCTTGCAGGACTTTTTGCTGTCTAACATGATGCATGTATAGCGTTAATTGTCTGTCTCTGCCCTTCTCTTAGCAATAAGCCTCATGAGCACAGGGTCAGAGTTTTTTGTTCTGGAGAAACCTTTTCCTTCACGCAATGAGATTATTTCCCAGCCGTCAGCATTCATTGTGTCTGCCAGGTCTTCAGGATTTATGAACCTCCTGTAATGTCCGTCATAAATAAATGCGTTATCTCCTACGCTTTCACCTTTACCATATAAATCATCATGCAGGGTTCGAGCTTCAATGTAAAGCCTTCCGTCCGGCAAGAGAATATGCGCTGAGTTTCTGAGAAAGTCTTTTTGCTGTGATGAAGTTATTGCGTGAAGAGTGAACCTGCTGTAGACGTAATCATATTTACGGCTGTAGACTGTATTATTATTCACGAAGTCTCCGCAAATAAATTCTGCCATAATGTTACCTGAAGTAAAGCTGTTCAGGTTGTTAATAGCTGTATCTGACGCATCAATGCCTGTTACTCTGAGACCGAGGGACAAAAAATATATGCTGTCTCTTCCGTTGCCGCAGCCTGCGTCGAGAATAGATTTATTAGTGTCAAGTTCACTTGCTATGCTTAATGCAAAATTGCTTGGTTGGGTTTCTGCGCTTAGTGATGAGTAGTATTGATTCCAGTAAAGTCTATCGCGGGCATAATTCGTCCTGAGTCCTGAGTCCTGAGTCCTGAGTCCTGAGTCCTGAGTCCTGAGTCAATTATGGTACTCATTGTCGTTTTGTCAACCGCCTTTCTATGAATTATGTTGTGCAAT
>CALBPU010000054.1 GCA_937899395.1 uncultured Fretibacterium sp. | reverse complement strand
ACGAGAATAACGATACCGATTAACATAATGCCGATAAAATCGCCCCAACCAGCGTCCCAACCCCGTTCAACCATAGTTCCATAAAGCCTTATACCAGCTATAAGTAAATCATCAGGCGCAACATCTTGACCCGCGATAGATTTTCCGGCTTCCATAAAGGAATTTACTATTAATTTAGGCAGGAATGTAGCAACGCCGGAACTTGACATAATCCAAAAGAACACACCAACGTAAATAATCCACTTTGCCACGTGAGCGGCTACAGAGCCTATGTTGCTTTCACCGCTTAAAATCATTTTGCCAAGACCTAAAGCCAGTGATAGAGTGGCAAGAGCAACGAATAAAGAACGTGCATATCCTAATAATTTATCGCCAATATTTGAGGTAAAATTTTCTACAAATTCGAGCGTTGCATTAGTGCCGGGACTTGCGGCAAAAACAGAGGACGCGAGGCTCAATATAAAAAAGAGAGTGATTAATCCAAGAAAAATTTTTTGTGTTTTCATAGTTCAGCCTCGTTATTTGAATCCGGGCGTGAAAGTTTGTCCGGGAATTTGTAAATTTTTCAAGGACTTATAAGCCTCAAGAATACTTTGCTCTTTTTGTTCACGTTTATCAATTTCATCACGTTCAGCTTCAAGAAAGGTAGTCATAAAGCCTTGAAGCGTCTGCTCATTACGTGCAATCATAGAGCTTGTATGATCCAATAAAGCCCCAAGAGCCTGCAAAGCCTGAACTTGTCCCTCAGAATTTGATAACGCAGAGAGCAATTTATCACGTGTTTTCTCATCATTCTTGAAGTCTTTAGCTGTGATATTGAGAGATTTTAAGTAAGCCTCGAAAGTTTGTTTTAGCTTATTATCACGCTTTTCGTTACGTTCTTTAAGAGCGTCAATAGTTAAACCTGCTTCAAAATCAGGATGTCTGTCTTTGAGCATACTTTCAATATCATCTGTAAAATGAGTAATGCTGTCAACATCTTGCAAAATCCCTCTAACCTGCGAAAAATTTTCGCTCAAGAGTTCTTTCATTCCGTTAATTTCACTAATTACAGATTGAGGAAGCTGTGCAAGCATTTTTAGCTGATTTAACTGCATTTCAACAGTGTTAAGCCATTCTGCAACGGCTTTAATTTTAACTGTAATTTGTGTAGTTTCTTGAGCGATAAGCCCCCAAGCGGACGAGGCTAACAAAAGAATTACAACTAAAATAGATAACAATCGAACAAATTTTTTACTAAACATATTTATCACCTAAAATTATTTGAATCCTGGCGCGAAAGTCTTTCCCGTCCGTTCAGTTTGAGCGGCGTTTTTACTCATTTCTACAACATTATTTTCTTCTTTTTTCGGATTGTTGACGAGTGATAAAACTTTCCATAAAGCCGTTTAATTCCTGATTATTTCTGTCAAGCAAAAAGGAAGCATGATTAACTATTGCACCTATGATCTGAATAGCCTTTGTTTGACCTGATTCGGAGTCGGCTTCGTTCAAAGTTGCAAGCATTTTATCGCGGATTTGCTGCTCACTTTTGAAATTTTTTACAGTCATATTAATAGTTTTCATGTAACCTTCTTCGACTTTACGCCAATCATCAGCAAGACGTTTACCCTCAATAACAGCTGAAATAATTTCGTTGTAATCATCAGGAAAATGCTCCTTAAAAGACGCGCCGAAGTTTGAAATATCAGCAGTTAGACTTTTAGCGTTTTGTAAAACAGATTGAGCCTCCGTAAAAACTTCCATAATTTGCCCCGTTCCCAGTTCTAAAAGTCTTGATTTTAGTGAGTTTAACATTGCCATATGCTGTTTTATCATTGTAAGTTGTTCTTCAACTTCGTGAATGTCAGCGGCTAATTTATCTAATTGAGTTCCCTCTTGAACTGGAAAACCATTAACCCAAAGCCACCAAGCATGAGCCGGAGCAGATACCAATATAAACACAAATACCAAAATACTAAATAATTTTCTCATTGAATTTATCTCTCCATTCTTTACGGAAAAGCTGAATTTCAAAGGAACGGTCTACTTTTTGCCAAAGTTCCGCCCAATCTTGTAAATCTCTTTCTGAAAGCCACTGAATAGGCCACTCTCGACCGTAACGCTCTTTAAGTTCTCTAATTCTTACTAAATCTTCTGCACCGCTTGCACCAACAAAAGACAACGCGACAGGACCTAATCCGAGACTGAATAATCTGCGTCCTTTAGGTGAAATTATGTAGTATTCTCGTTTTCGGGTCATGTGAGCAATTAAATTTATTTGACGCTCATTAAGTTGCAAGTAATCACGGTAAAATTCGCCGATTTTGTTACTTTTTGTGTCAGGATTAGCAAGTAAAATTTTTGTAGGACAGCTCTCAAAAACTGCGTCCCTGATTGTACTGTTTACAACATCAGCGATTGATTGAGTAGCTAAAACTACGGCGCAATTTAGCTTTCTGAAAGTTTTAAGCCAGCCTCTAATTTTTTCTGAAAACAACTTATCGCGCATTGCTGTCCAAGCCTCATCTACGACAAGCAAAGACGGCGCACCCTTTAGTCTTCTTTGTATTTGAAAGAATAAATAGGTAAGTACGGCAGGAGCTATTTTTTCTCTTTCCAGTAATGAAGCTATTTCAAAAACGTTAAAAGCTGCGTAGTTGATGTCATCGTGATCCCCGTCAAGGAGATAGCCTCCGCTTTGATTAAGACTATAAAATCCTAAAGCAGCTTTCACCTCTTCATCTTGAACAGAAGTTATATACTCTGTTAAAGTTCTCTCAGACGCGCAAGTTGTGCTTGCCGCAAGATTTTTCAAAGCGTCATTGAGTAAAATTCTTCGAGCAGGCGTAACAAGACCGGGCGCAACCATTTCAATAAGCATTTCAAGCCATTCAGCCGCCCAATTCATTACTTCAGGGTCATCAATTTGAGCCAACGGACACAAATTTATAGTATTCGCAGCCTGTCCTAAGTCATAAAATACGGAATCATCAAGAGCCTCGCACAAAGGATAAATTGATTTACCATTATCAAAGAAAAATATTTGTGCTTTGTCGTATCTTTGAAATTGCGCGGCAATAGTTGCCAACAGTGTCGACTTTCCTGAACCTGTCGGCCCTAATATCAGAGTATGACCAACATCACCGCTATGAAGATTAAGCGAGAACGGCGTACTTCCAATCGCTGACAACAGAGGTTTCACGTTGCAGTCCAAGGACGGACGCTTCGTGTTCAAGCCCTATATGTTCATACAGACCACCCTCGGGCTTCACTACTACGACGACGAAGGACTTGACAAGGCTTACAACCAGGATAACATTGCCAATTCCGGTTTTGCAATTCCTTACGGCATCATTGGGTTTACCGGACGCGCGTTTGGGTGCATAGACTACAACGTATCCATCAATGCCGCAGCATCGGGCGGGGCAATTTTGCAGCAGGCATGGCTTGACTATGCGGTTAGCCCTGCAATCCGTTTTCGCGTAGGTAAGTTCAAGACCCCGTTTGCCCACGCCTATCTCACAACGCTTGGGGAGACACTCTTCCCTACATTGCCAACGTCGCTCACGGCAAGTGTCATACTTCCGTATTCACTTAATGCCGTCACGCCCAACATCGGC
>CALBPU010000053.1 GCA_937899395.1 uncultured Fretibacterium sp. | reverse complement strand
CAAATTCACCCGTAACATTCAAGCTAGGTGAATGGAAATATGCTAACGGAACAAAAGCAGAAATTTCTGACGCAATCGTTTACATTGACGATAACGCTACTGAAATTTCAATTTCTGACGAAGGCTTATTCACAATTCCTGCTGAATTTGTAAAAGATGATTTCAAAGTTTCTGTTGAAGCTCAAAATGGTGAACTAGAATCTGAAGAGTTATTCATCAGTGCAATCGAATAAAATTGTACTTGTTTTAATTTCCCTTGTGAAAGAGTTTTCATGAGGGAAATTTTTTATGAAATCGTGTTAAAATTATCTTACTGCATTTTCCACATAATTTTATGTATAAGGAGGAATTTTTCATGAAGAAACAAAAACTTTTAATAACGTTTTTATCGTGTATGTTTGTGATGTTGCTGGCTTCGTGTTGCTGGGGAGTTTCAGACATATTTTTTGACACGAAGTCGCCGCTTCCAGATGGCAAAGTTGGAGAACCTTATGAGGTAAAAATTGATATTTCAACGATAGGAACCATTGAATATCCTTTTACTTGGACTAGCGGAAATTTACCTCCCGGGTTATCTTTTCATGGTAATCATTACTGGATTGATAAAGGTGGCACTATTAGCGGGATTCCAGAAGAGGCAGGAGAATTTAGATTATGGCTCAATGTAAGAGATTTCGATCTAAACGCTTTCAAAACAGAATATTATTCAATCACAATCTTACCTTCGGACTCAGAGCCTGCTCCAGAACCTGTTGTTGGCATTGAACTCAAAGCTGAAAATTTTCCTGACGCTAATTTTCTCAATTTCGTAAAAAATAGTTACGATACTGACAATGATTCTTTTTTAAGCGAAAGTGAGATTAGCAAAGTTACAGTAATCAACGTTTCTGGCATGCGTATAAGCTCGTTAAAGGGTATAGAATTTTTTAGATATTTAACATTTCTTAATTGTAGCTTAAACGCATTAAGAACACTTGATGTTAGCAAAAACATTGATCTAACATTTCTTAATTGCGACTTGAACGGAATAATCGAGCTCGATTTAAGCAAAAATGTTGCACTGGAAATTCTACACTGCTCAGGTACTCTTCTTAAGACACTGGATGTGAGTAAAAACACTAACTTGAGAACGCTGACATGCAGTGCAAACAATTTCATAGTGCTAAATTTGGAGAATAACTCTGCGCTGTCTCAGTTAATTTGCAACGACACTCATTTAACAGAGCTTGATGTTAGTAAGAATCTCAATTTGGAATATTTATGGTGTTATAATAACAACTTAACAGAGCTTGATGTTACTAAAAATCTTAAGTTACTTGTTTTAGAATGTCAAAATAATAAAATTGCTGCTCTTGATACAAGCAACAACACAAAATTGGTTCAATTTAATTGCTCAAATAATAATTTGACTGAACTTGATGTCAGAAAAAATATTGAGTTATCTTTCCTAAAGTTGAACAATAACAAAATTACAGCTCTTGATGTCAGCAATAACAGAAAATTGAGCGGGATTCATTGCTATTCTAATCAGTTGACACAGCTCGATGTAAGCAATAATTCACTTTATTTTTTTGGAAGCGATAATAAAAAAGACCCAGATTATTATCCTCTTTTGACTTCCAAACAAAAACCTAAAGGGCTTCAATTTAAAAAATTGGGCAATACATATTCTGTTAATCTCAAAGATTATCTCTCAGACAAAATCAGCAGAATAAAATCAGGCAGTGTGAAAGGTTATAGCTCGGGGAAAAAAATAACAACAAAATATAACAGTTCTACCGGCATTGCAACATTTGAAACGCTTCCCGAATATGTGTATTATGAATTTGATACTGGTTGGAATGAAGAATCTTACATGTTTGAAAAATACATGAAGGTTTATTTCTACGTTGCGCTGAATATTACTTCCAGTTTTTCAAAGAACGGAGTAATAAAAAATTCTTACATCGGAGAAGCAGAAGTTTTGGGCGGTAAATTGCCATATACATGGAGTAAGAGCGGAAAAATCCCCAGTGGATTAACATTGACTTATTCAGAAACAAAGGCAACTTTGTCAGGCACGCCCACAAAGGCAGGAACATATAATTTCACTTTGAAGGTAAAAGACAAAAACGGTTCTATAACTTCAAATGATTACACAATAACCATAACAAAACCTGAATTAACTGGGACTGTTAAAGATACTACGGTTAATGCTTCATACTCAAGAACTTTCAAAGTTAGTGGAGGCACAGAGCCTTATACTTGGTCAAAATCAGGAACTCTTCCAAAAGGTTTAACTCTTGAAGGCTCAAATACTAAAGCAACAATTTCAGGCACACCAACTAAGGCGGGCTCTTACACCTTCAAAATTATAGCAAAAGATGCTAACGGAGCTTCAGTTTCACAATCTTTTACGGTCAATGTAACAAAAACGACTTTGGAAGGTTCTGTTAGTCACGGGATTGTCAAGGCAAAATATTCTAAGGTCTTTAATGTAAGCGGCGGCGCAAAACCTTACACATGGACAATCTCAGGAGACATTCCGAGCGGTTTAACATTAAAAGGTTCTAACACTAAGGCAACAATTTCGGGCACTCCAAAAGCATCAGGAACTTATAAATTCAAAATTATTGTTAAAGACGCAAACGGAGCTTCTGCGTCAAAATCTTGCACGATTAAAATAACGCAAACAACTATGAGCGGATCCGTTAGTAACGGGATTGTTAAGGCGGAATATTCTAAGACATTAAAAGTGAGCGGAGGTACAGAACCTTATACTTGGTCAAAATCAGGAACTCTTCCAAAGGGTTTAACTCTTGAAGGCTCGAATACTCAAGCAAAAATTTCGGGTATACCTACAAAGGCAGGTTCTTATAATTTCAAAGTTACTGCGAAAGATGCTAACGGTGTTTCGGCTTCAAAATCATTTACAATTGACGTAACTAAAACAACGATTGACGGAACGTTAAATGACGGTGTTATTAAAACGAA
>CALBPU010000052.1 GCA_937899395.1 uncultured Fretibacterium sp. | reverse complement strand
GTGAAATTTCCTGAAGCTGTTCCCTTTCACTGTCGTTACATACTTCAAGATTATCGGCTTCAGGAAGAAAATTCTTCTGTAAATGCCACACTAATTTTTTGTCGTTGGCAAGACGTTTAACGTCAGCTCCGTCAGCTATCAACGAAGACAATTCTTTAACATCGAAACTCTGAATAGCTCTTATAATGCTGTCTCTTTCCTGTGCTCGTTCAAATCTCGTGCGTATATTCATACCTTTACTCCTTTCTAGGCCGAAAGTTTTTCCTGTTCGTCGTCTTGGAAAGCTAAAATGAACTTCACAGCTTTCTGGGCGTCCTGTGCAGCCTTAAATATTGCGTTAGTGTCTGATTTCAGCAGTGAAATCCATGAAGCAACATAAGCTGCATGATTTTCAAAATGTTTCTGAGTGAGTGTTATTCCTGCTTCGGCGGTCAACATCATTGAAGCAATTTCAGCCACTAATTCTTCTCTGGCATAATCCTCAGAATCATTATTCCAAGAAAAAAATCTTTCAAGTCTTGAGCTATGCCCTGTCCAATGCACTAATTCATGAAGCAAGGTTGAATAATAACTTTCCGTGTCATCGAAATCTCTTTTGTAGGGCATTCTAATTAAATCGCTCTTAGGTAAATAACAAGCCTCAGAACCGCCTTCAAATATTCTCGCACTGGACTTAAATATAATCTTGTCAATGATTTCATTGCTAATAATCTGTTGACAAGGGCGAGCAAATTTCACGAAAGACGGAATATCTTGAATTTGAGACGCATGATATACTTCAAACGTCTTTCTGAATGCTGATTTCTTATCTCTGACAACGACATCTCGATTAAGAAACCCTGAAAGTGTCTTGATTTTCTTTGGAAGAATTAACACATTAATTTTTGTCGGTTCTGCTCCAGTCTTAATCGACCAACCTTGAGATTCGGCTTGCTTCTGTGTTGCCCATCGTGGGTCTTGATTTTCTGAAAGTTCGTCCCCTTTGACAGCCAGAATAATCGAATTAATCCCACGATAATAATTATTCGTAACAGCGTTTATCGGCAAATTATTTGACCAAGGTTTTTGCCAAGGGGCTGTTCTCTTTTCGAGAGCTTTAATTATCCTGTTGGTTATATCTTCTTTGTATTGCTCATCAAGAATTTTCACAAACAAGCACTCCTCTCAAGAAAAATTTTTGTCTTCCGTCAACGTGCCTATAATTTATAACTTGAAACCGTCAATATAAAGTGGGATTATTTCAACATCTTCATTTTCACTAATTCATGAGCTGGTTGGTAAGGGGCTATCATATCACTGAAAGATTCGCAAAACCAGAATACTTTATCGTACAAATTTTCTATAACAGGCATTTCAACGCTTTCCAAATTAATACACCATTGAAAAGCTGCTTGGCCTATAGTTTTTGCTTGGGGCAGGTTCACTTTCACAAGACTATTGCATCGGACGAATGCTTCTTCGCCGATCTCTTCAACAACAGGAATTTCAAAATTTTTTAGTCTTAAACTTTTGCAATCCATGAACGCCCTTTCTCTTATAACCCTGACGTTTGACAAATCAATTTCTTTCAGGGATACACAGTATTCAAAAGTTTGCGCTTCGATTTTTGTGATTTTAGGAATGCTTATTGTTTCGAGTTTTGAACAACCAGAAAAAGCATTTCCTTCGATTTCTTCAACCAATGGAGCATCAATTTGCTGAAGATTTTCACAATTCGAAAACGCTGAATAACCGATATGCCTAACATTGTTTAATTCAATGCTTTCGAGGCGTGTACAAACATTAAAAGAAGACTCCTTTAAATCCAAAACATTGGGCATACTAACTCTTTTTAAGCGAAAACAATTACTGAAAGCACCTCTCCTGATATAGACGGCCTCGGGCAAATCCACAACTTCAAGACTGATACATTTCTCAAAAGCTAACTCGCCAATTATTCTTACCAAAGGCATTTTTAACTCGGATAAATTGAAACAATTTCGGAACGCTTCATCATATATATTTATTGCATTGACAAGCTCAACTTTTTTCAGATTAAAACAATTTTTGAAAGAATCACCTTCGATTTCTACGGCTTTTGGCATAATAACTTCGCTAAGATTTTCGCAATTCTCGAACGCGCTAACGTCCACGTGTTGAACTGAAGGCAGGTAAACCCGTCTCAGTTTTTTACAATTAGAGAAAGCACATAAGCCTACGTTTTTCACAGACGGTAGATCGATTTTTTCAAGCTCACTGCAATTTTTGAACGCAAAACCCTCGATATTTTCAACATCTAACGAAGTGAACGAGAGTAAATTTGAATCGAACAGGCTTTCTTCGCTCGAATCATCAACGTTATTTTCGATTCTTAAATTTTCGATCACAAGATGATACGGTTTGTCGAACTTCAATAATTTCGCTAATTCCCTTAAACTTGTTGATCCGTCCCCTGTGATAGTTATCGTATCTCCAGACTGATACGAAGGAAATTCACCGCACTGCAAGTCCTTGAAAGAAATTTTTATGTCCAAATCTTTTCTCCTTTGAATGTGAATGTTACTAATAGTTATTATATCAAAAACCATGAAAAAATAAATCATGGTGTAAAATATTTAAGAGGTGAAAAAATTTATGCCAAAAGATATGTCGTCAGTACGTTACAAAAGGCTGTTAAAAATTATTGCGCTCCTACAATCAAGACGCAGGGTATCACGTGATGAACTCGAAGAAGTCGGGCAATACACTTTTGAGAAAAAGAAGAAAGGTTACGAACAGAACAGAACGCTTCAAAACGATCTTGATTTCCTTCGTGATGAAGGAGCTGAAATTATTTACGACAGACACTCAAAATTATATATTCTTGAACATGACGGATCGTTCATAGTCAACATTAAAATCTCTAAAGGAGAAATTGAGGCTTTAAGTGCAGGCTTGAAAATGGCTTCTCACTTCTTACCGTACTTGAACGAACAAGCAAAAAATTTGTGGAATAAGTTGGCCGTTTACATTCCTAGAGACTTAACAGAAGCAGGAAATGATTTAGCTAAATCCACAGTTATTGCTATTCCCGTTGCTCCTGTGAAGGCTGAAATCTTTACTCTTCTCATTGAAGCAAAATATAAAAAACGTCCCGTTAATATTCGTTACATTTCGCCCGGCAAAAAAGGAAGACAATGGATTTTATCTCCTTACGATTTTTATTTCAGGGGTAACGCTTGGTACATGGTTTCATATAACCACCATCACAAAGTGTTAAGCACTCATCGAATTAGCAGAATTATCACCGCTTCTTTCGCTTTTGACACTGATTACGTTTCACCAGAAGACGGCGGCTTCTCTGAAGATTACGTTTCAACGGCTTGGCACATAGCTCCGGGCACCGAAAAACATTTTGTGAAAATTAAACTTTTCGGAAATCTCGCCGATTCAATGCGTGAAATTAAATGGCACCCAACACAAAAAATCGAAGAATTATCCGACGGAAGCGTTATTTTGACCGCTGAAGTTCCATATCTTGACGAAGTTGCAAGGTGGGTCTTAGCTGGTGCGCCAAACGCAAAAGTTAT
>CALBPU010000051.1 GCA_937899395.1 uncultured Fretibacterium sp. | reverse complement strand
GTGAAGGATATTCCGTAACGGTAAGCAAATTAATTATTGCTCTTGCAGTTTTCATTTCAAGTTTCTTCTTGAGTTCATGGTGGAGCAAATGGATAAAGCGGAGAATGATTAACCGTTTCAAGGCCAGTGTAACAGCAGCTAATGCAGTTCAAAGAATAGCATTTTATATTTTATGGGTTGCATTTGCTCTTATAGCTTTGAACATCGTAAAAATTCCTTTAACGGCATTTGCATTTATGGGCGGTGCTTTTGCAGTCGGTATAGGTTTCGGAATGCAAAACATTTTCAACAACCTTATAAGCGGCTTCATCGTAATTTTCAGCAGGCCATTCAAAGTTCATGACATAGTTGAAGTTGCAGGAACTCAGGGAACTGTTGAGGATATTGGCTCACGTTCAACGACGATAAAGACATGGGACGGATTAGACGTTGTATTACCGAACAGATATTTCCTTGAGAACAGCGTAACTAACTGGACTAAAGCGGATTTGAGGAAACGTGAAATTTTGAAGATCGGAGTGTCTTATGATGCTGATACAAGAGAAGTTGAAAAAATTTTGCTCGATGTTGCGAAAGGACATTCAAAAGTTTTGAAAGATCCTGCACCTTTTGTAATCTTCAAAAATTTTGGAGACAGTTCACTTGAATTTGAGCTTTACTTCTGGATTGAATTAAAAGTTTCATCGGGAGCAAAAGTTTCAAGCGATATGAGACATCATATTATGGTGGTTTTCAAACGTGAAGGAATTAATATTCCGTATCCTCAGAGAGATATTCATATTATCAATGATAAACCTGCCGCTGAAGAAATTAAAGATGAAAAATTATCGGTCGAACAACAGAATGCTTAACGAAATTTTATGATAAAATATTCTCAATTATAAAAAATTTTTCAGGAGGTAATTATTCTTATGAAAAAAATTATTTCTCTTGCAATGGTTATAGCCATGTTGTTTACTTGTGCTGCATTTGCTGCGGAAAAAGGCGGAATGCCCGGCGGTAAAAAATTAATTTTCATGACCGGTGGAGCACAAGGAACATATTATGGTTTCGGCGGAGTATTGGCCGGTAAAGTCGGCGAAAAAACTTCAACAACTGTAACTGCTGTAACATCAGGCGGTTCAAAGGCAAATATTGAAGCAATGGAAGACGGAGACGCTCAAATTGCATTTGTTCAGTCAGATGTAGGAGCTTATGCTTACAGAGGCACAAGGCTTTTTGAGGATAACAAATTCATGGACTTCTCAACAGTTGCTAACCTTTATATGGAGCAAGTGCAGATTGTAACTCTTGACCCTTCAATTAAAACAGTTGCAGATCTCAAAGGCAAAAATGTTTCAATAGGTGCTGCAGGTTCAGGAGTTTATTTTAATGCTGTTGACGCTTTGAAGGCTTACGGTCTTGATGTTGAGAAAGACATTAAACCGACTTATCAGTCATTTGGAGACAGCGTTGAAGCTTTGCAGGACGGAAAAATTGATGCGGCTTTCATAGTTGCCGGTGCTCCTACTACAGCAGTTACATCGCTTGCGGCAACAAAGAAAGTTTATTTTGTAAGCTTTGACGATGAACACATTATGAAATTAATCGCCGACTCTCCTTATTACAGCACAAACGTTATTCCTAAGGAAGTTTACGGAACTGATGAAGATGTCGTAACAGTTGCGGTCGGTGCAGTAGTTGTTGCTCTTGATGAGGTTTCTGAAGCTGACGTTTACAATTTCCTCTATGCAACTTTCGAGAATGTTGAAGAGATTACGGCAGCACATGCTAAAGGAGCAGAACTCAAATTGAACTTTGCAGCTTCATATACTGCGGTACCTTATCATAAAGGAGCAGTGAAATATTTCGGCGAAAAAGGAATTAAAGTTGCCGGAAAATAATTGTGTTAATGTTTTATGAGAAAAATTCAGCGGCTGTGGCTTAAATGCTATGGCCGTTTTTTATTAAGGAGGAAAATTTTATGATTGACGATAAAAATTTAACAGCTCAACAAAAAGCCGATTTTGATACTCATGTAGATACTGCGGTAGAGGCTGTTATGAAAAAATACGACCGTGAATCAAACGTAAGAATATGGAGCGGAACACCTGCAAAAATCGTGAAATGGTTATCGGCGTTTTTTTCGTTATATTGCATTTACGTTACGCTTTTCAGTACGGCCATGCCCGAAATAAGACTGAATATATTTTTGGGTTTAATCTTGATAATCGGTTACCTTCATTACCCGATAAAAAAATCTTCATGCGGTTATGTAGCTCCCGGACTTCAAGATTCTATTTCTATTTCGTTAAAATTGGATATGAAACCAAGAATTAATACGATACCGTTCTACGATATAATAATAATGCTTGCAGGAGCGATACCGTTTTTTTATTTCGCATACAATGCCGAGAGCATCATAAAATTGGCCTTGAGAGTAACAAGTCTACGCAACCCGAATTATTACATGATGATAGCAATGGCGATAATTGCGATTTTATCAATGATGGAACTTTGCAGGCGATGTGTAGGCATTCCGATTTTATGCGTTGTAGGAATATTAATGGCTTATGCTTTTTCAACTGTAAGATTCGGAAAAGTCATTTACGATTTATTTTACTCAACGGGAGACGGGCTTAGAAGCACTCCGATTGAAGTATGTGCGAAATATATCGTTGTGTTTATAATTTTCGGAGCATTTTTGGAACGTACGGGAATTTCGACATTCTTTATTAACCTTGCAAACGCAATCGCAGGAGCTAGTTCGGGAGGGCCTGCAAAGGTTGCTGTAATATCTTCGGCATTATGCGGAATGGTCTCAGGTTCATCAGTCGGGAACACCGTTACAACAGGTTCAGTAACAATTCCGATGATGAAGCGTACAGGTTACAAGCCAGAATTTTCAGGAGCAGTTGAAGCGGCAGCCTCAACAGGAGGTCAGATAATGCCTCCTATAATGGGTGCAGCAGCATTTTTAATGGCGGAATATATGGGCATACCTTATTCACAGGTTGCATTGAAAGCGATTTTGCCTGCTGTATTATATTTTGCAGGAATTTATATTGCGGTTCACCTTGAAGCTAAGAAGCTCGGCTTAAAAGGAATACCTAAAGAAGAATTACCAAGATTATTAAAGCTGTTGCCGAAAAGTTATTTGCTTCTCCCGTTAATAATTCTTGTCGTAATGGTCTCAATGAATATTTACACGATGCAATTTTCAGCGGCAATAGCTATAGGTTTTGCAATATTCGTAGGATTTTTGAACAAAGATGAAAGACTTACGTTTGGAAAAATCGTTGACGCTCTTGAAGCAGGCGGACGAGGAACAATTACAGTAGCAGTTGCATGTGCAATGGCAGGACTTGTAGCAGGCTGTATAACTTCAACGGGATTAGCTTCGGAGTTAATAACAATGGTAGTAAATATTTCGGGCGGACACACTTTCATAGCGTTAGTATTAACGATGATATGCTGCATAGTTTTAGGAATGGGAGTTCCGACTACGGCGAATTATTGCATCATGGCCGCAACATGCGCACCGATATTAATGGCACCTGCAATAGGAATTGAAAAAATCTGCGCTCACTTTTTCGTCTTTTATTTCGGAATTGTAGCTGACATTACACCTCCTGTGGCATTGGCGGCTTATGCAGGCTCGGCAATAGCTAAAGCTCCTCCTATGAAGACGGCTTTTAACGCAACCAGACTTGCAATAGCAGCGTTTATTGTGCCGTATATATTCGCATTTACTCCAGCGATGTTATTCGAGAACGTAAATCCTATAATAGAAATTGCAAATGCAGGGGCGTTACTCACACAAATTTTAATTGTTGCTCAAATAATTGTGATATGTGCGACCGCATTGCTTGGAATTTTCGGAGTGGCTGTTGCTTTGAACGGGTATTTATTCAGACCTGTGAATATAATTTTCCGTGTAATAATTTGCGCAGGCGGTTTGAGCATGTTAATACCCGGAATTATGAGCGACTTAATCGGTTTAATTTTAGTCGGTGCTGTTGTAGCGTTTCAATACAGCAAACGTTGAAATATTTTAGGGAGGGTCTATAAAATGTCAAAAGTCGTATTAATACCTCAAGATGTCGCTGTTGAAGGTAAAAATTACCTCATTGAACGAGGCTACAAAATCAAAATGGGTTCAGGAGTTACGGAGCAGGATATTATCAATGATGTTGTTGATTGTGATGCAATTCTTCTTCGTACCGCAAAAGCTTCAAAGTCTGTTCTCGAAGCAGGAAAAAATCTGAAAATTATTGCACGGCACGGAGCAGGTTATGATAACGTTGACCTTGCCGCAGCAAACGAGCTTGGAATATGGGTAACTAATACTCCTGATGCGACAACAAATTCAGTAGCTGAATTTACAATGGGTGCAATAGTCGCTGTAGCAAAGAGAACTTTTCTCATGAATAAGGCAATTCATGAAAATAATTTCTACTACAAAAACACTCACAAAGGCGTTGACATTCAGGGAAAAACTTTAGCTGTTATGGGCTTCGGAAGAATAGGAAGAAGCGTTGCCAAAAAAGCTCATTTCGGTTTCGATATGAATATTATCGCTTATGACCCTTACGCAAAACCTGAAAGCATTCCTGAATATGTAAAGCTCGTAAGTTGGGACGAGGCTTTTTCATCGGCTGATTTCGTATCGCTTCACATGCCTGCAAACAAGGATAATATCGGCTGTGTAAGTGCTAAGGAATTTGATATGATGAAAAAAACGGCATTCTTTATCAACTGTGCAAGAGGAGAGCTTGTTGATGAACCCGAACTTGTGAAAGCCATTGAAGCAGAAAAAATTTCAGGAGCTTTTATTGATGTCTTTGTTAAAGAACCTCCCGAAGCTGATAATCCTCTGCTTAAACTTGAAAATATCAGTGCAACACCTCACATGGCTTCAAACACCGAAGAATGTATGAGGTTAATGGCTGTACAGGCAGCTTCACAGATTGACAAAGTTTTAAGCGGAGAAAAACCTGACTGGCCTGTTAATAAACCCGTCGAGGTAAGAAAATGTTAATCGGCTTTGACGAATTAAAGACAACGACAAAGAAAGCTTTCTTGAATTTAGGTCTTGATGAGGAACAGGCTGAAATTTGCGCTCACGTACATTGTTCATCAAGTGCTGACGGAGTTGAGAGCCACGGAATAAATCGCGTTATTCGTTTTGCTGATTATGTCGGAAAAGGGTGGATTAACATAAAAGGCAAACCTAAACTTCTCAAAGCTAAAGGAGTTTCAGAAAATTATGACGGTGAACTCGGGATTGGAGTAATTAATGCGTTATTTTGCTCTGAACGTTCAATAAATTTGGCAAAAGAACACGGCTTAGGTCTAGTCTCAATTAAAAATACAACACACTGGATGCGTGGAGGCACTTATGCTTGGAAAATCGCTGAAGCCGGTTTTATCGGAATAAATTGGATAAACACCGAAAGCTGTATGCCGATGTGGGGAAGTGATGTTCAAAGTGTCGGCAACAATCCTTTTTGCATAGCAATTCCCAGAGAGAACGGAGAAGTTGTTGTTGATATGGCAATGAGCCAATACGCATACGGAAAATTAGGAGTATACAGACTTGCAGGAAAAAAACTTCCGTTTCCCGGAGGCTTCGACAAAGAGGGCAATTTAACTTCAAACCCTGCATTAATCGAAGAGTCAAGAAGAATTTTACCCACAGGCTATTGGAAAGGTTCAAGCCTTGCACTTGCACTTGATTTAGCGGCTGCTGCTATTTCAAACGGGCTTTGCGGTTCAGACATGGATAAAAATAATCACGGAAGCTGTACAGGGTGTTCACAAATTTTCATTGCCATTGACCCGTATTTATTCGGAACGCACGATGAAATTCAGGGAATGTTCAACAGAAGAATTGAAGCCGTAAAAAAAGCTCATTCGATTGATGAAAATCACCCAGTTAAATATCCCGGTGAAAGCACTCTCGAACGACGCAAAAAAAGTATGTCGGAAGGAGTTAATGTTGATCCTACGGTTTGGGAAAAAGTCTGTGAACTTGCTAACAAAACGAACAAAAAATAAATCATAAAAAATTCAGACCCCTTTTGCTCAATACAATCAGGGTCTGAAATTTTTTTTATCCAAATTTATGCCTTTAACAATTCGGCTTTTACCATTTCGCTGCGCATTGCGTCAAAAACTTTTCCTTTTGAAGGCAGGTTCGGTCTTATAGGCAATCCTACATCAAGCCCCATCATATTGGCCATGTCCTTTGTAGCTACAGGGAAGCTCGCTAAATCCATTGAAAGTCTTACAGGATTTAATTTGTATTGAGCCTCAAGAGAACCTTTCAAATCTCCTGCGATGAATTTTTCGTAAATGCTGCAAACGAGTTTCGGGAAAGCATTGGCCGTTGTACAAACCGCTCCTGCTCCTCCGTGTGCAAGAGTTCCGTAAACCAACGTGTCTTTTCCGCCGAAAACTTTGAAATTCAAATGACGTGTAATACGAATAAATTCAGCCGTCCTTGTCATATCTCCGCTTGAATCTTTCATTCCGACAATGTTGGAGCAGTTTTCAACAAGTTTTCTGACCAAATCATAACTCATAGTGTAACCAGTTCTGCCGGGATTGTTATAAAGAAGCATAGGCATTTCTTTAACTGAATTTGCGATTGTGCTGAAATGTTCGTAAAGTTCTTCGTCAGTAGGCTTTAAGAACATCGGTTGAAGAACGGAAATTCCATTAGCTCCTCCATCTTGGGCAATTTTTGCAAGGCGAACACATTTTCTCGTCTTAATTGCTCCGATGCCCATATAAACGGGAACACGTCCTGCCGTTTGAGAAACGATAATGTCAAGTATACGTTTCACTTCGTCTTCCTCAAACATATAAAATTCTCCGTTGCTTCCGAAAGCAAGTATGCCGTGAACTCCGCCGTCGATTACGAAATCGACCTGTTTACGCATTTTTGCTTCATCGACTTGTTCATTTTCATCAACAGGTGTGATGATTGGGGGAATAATTCCGCGAATAAAACTTGTGTCCATAAAAAATTTCCTCACTTTCAAAATTTATTTGCGATTCTTTTTGTACTCATTGTAAACCGTAAGGACAAGAACCGCTACTGTTGCCGCCAAAAATACTACTGCGATAGGAGAAGTTACAAACGGTGCAAAACTTCCTCTTGAACGCATAAGTGAACGACGCAGATTTTCCTCAAGCATAGGAGCAAGAATAAAACCTACTACCATAGGAGCAAGAGGATATTTATAACGTTTCATTATAAATCCCAGAACACCGAACGCAACCATAACGCCAATCTCGAAAATTCTGTTATTCGACGAGAAAGATCCTACGAAACAAAAAGCTATTACTATCGGCAAAAGAACTTCTGTCCTCAATGACAATATCTTTGAGAATAAAGGCAATCCGAAATAAGCTGAGATTAACATTATTATATTTGCTATGATAAAGGCTGCGAAAATTCCATATACCAAAGTATTTCCCGATGAGAAAAGAAGCGGCCCTGGTGCTATGCCGTGAATCTGAAATCCTGCCATAATCATTGACGTTGCGTTATCTCCTGGTATTCCGAGCGTCAACAAAATTATGAGCGCTCCTCCTACTGAAGCATTGTTCGCTGCTTCAGGTGCAACTATTCCGTGAATGCTTCCTTGTCCGAATTCTTCAGGATTTTTTGAGGTCTTTTTAGCAAAGGTATACGCCATTAAATTTGCAATATTACCTCCTATACCGGGCAAAATTCCCACAACTAATCCTATTATTGATGCAGGTACTGAAGTCTTTAAGCAGGCAAAAAATTCCTTCATAGAAATTCCGAAGCCTTTCATTCGTTTTTGATGAACGATTTGTAAGTTAGCTTCTTCAACTGTTGTTGAATTTCGTTTTGAAGCGTTAGTTAATACCTGACTGACCGCAAAAAGCCCTATTAAAAGCGGTACAAGTGCAAGACCGCCTCTCAAAGATGAATATCCGAACGTATAACGAGTGTAAGCACTCAAACGATCTATTCCGACAAATGAAAGCGAAATTCCGAGCAAACATGAAAGAAGCCCTTTAACCATACTTCCTTCAGCCAATGCCGAAACCGTAGTTAAAGCTAAAAGAATAACCGTTGTATATTCATACGGTGAAAATCTTAAAGCGACCTTACCGATTAACGGGGCAAGAGTGCTGAGTATTACAGCGGAAAAAATTCCTCCGATGAAAGAGAAAAGCAAAGCCACTCCCATTGCACGATATGCTTCACCGCGTTTTGCCAGAGCATGGCCGTCAAAACATGTGGCAATAGAAGAAGGAGTGCCGGGAATACCGAGCAATATCGCCGAAATAAATCCTCCTGAAACACCTCCGACATAAACAGACATTAAAAACGAAATTCCCATTATCGGTTCCATTGCAAATGTCAGAGGAAGCATTATAGCCAATGCCGTAAAAGCTGAAAGTCCCGGAATTGCTCCGAAAATTAATCCTGCTACATCTCCGATAAGAATTAAAAGCAAAGTTACGGGCTGTGATAAAACGTTTTGAAAACCTTGTAACAATAACATTGACTTATCCTCCTTATCCTAAAATCCCGGCAGGTAAAAATATTTGAAAGCCGTAATAGAATAAATAATATATTCCTACAGGTACAATTAAAGAAGCGATGATACTGATAATTAACAGCTTCTTATTTTCAAACGAACCTTTCGGGAAAAGCAGATATATCTGGCAGAACAGATAAATTGTTGTCAATATAATAAAACCGACATCTTTTAAGAGATAACAATAAGCAACAAGAAGTGCAACACTTAAAATTAAAGGCCAGTTTATTGCGAAAGATTTTTTTTCGACAGTTTTATTTTGATTTTGAACTTTATGGCCAAAACTTCCGAAGATTTGAATTACGGCTAAAATCCCGATTAAAATTGCTACAAGTCTCGGGAAAAATTGAGGCCCTAATGCATCCGATTTAGTGGTCTTTATACTGTATGAAGCAGCATAAACAAATATCGAGAAGGCTAAAAAAACAAGACCTGCTATTTTATCCTTTGTAGATTCAGACAATTTTTTCACGCTCCTTAAAAAATATACCCGACCTTTTCAGGAACGGGTATCTGAAGAATTGTTTATTGAGCTGAAAGGAACTCTTCTTTGTAAATGTCCATTGTTTCTTCGTAGAATTTCGTTGCGTAAGTTTCTGCGTCCTTCTTAAGCATTGTTGTAGGAGTGAGGAAGTTTGCTTTCAAGTACGCAAGGAACGCTTCATCTTTTGAGGCTTTAGCAACAGCGTCTGCGAGAATGTCAATAATTTCGTCAGGTGTATCGGGGTGAGCTCCAACCCAGAAAAATTTGCTGAAGTCAACGTTCTTAAGTCCGTAATCTGAAGCAAGTTTTACATCGGGGATTAATTCGTTAGGCTCTGATCCGAGAAGACAGAGTGCTATAAATTCGCCTGTTTTGAAATAATCAAGAGCAAGTGAATATGAAAGGTTGATAACATTTGTCTGATGGCCTAAAAGAGCGGTAATTTTCGCTGCATTGTTTCCGACATCAACAAAACGCATTCCTGCTTTCCATTCACGATTCATAGCAATTCCGCAAATTTGATTCGTTGCTCCAATTTTTCCGCCGTATTCAATAGTATCAGGTTCAGCGGCTGATTTTTCAACGAGGTCTTTCAAATCTTTGTAGCCTGAATCTTTGTGAACGACCAAAACTGTGGTGTTGTCAATCAAAGGAATGCCTACGGTTTTGAATGATGTTAAACTTACGTCAGTTGTGCCCATCATCTTAGGAACAAAAATGTCAGTGCCGTTAATGATGAGAGTATAACCGTCAGGATCTGATTCCAAAACCTGTTCCATTCCAATTACCGTTGCGCCTCCGTCAACGTTAGCGACGACAACAGGAACTCCCAAAACTTTTGACATTGCCTGAGCAAGTGCTCGAGTGTTACGGTCAGTATCTCCACCTGCTTTTACAGGACAGATAATTTGAATCGGCTTTGATGGAAATTTATCGGCTGAAAAAGATGCAGAAACAATACCAAGAACCATTAAAAGAGCGCAAATACAAATAAAAGTTTTCTTCATAAAAAAATAACTCCTATATCTAAAATAAAATTTTTTGATTACTTAATAGTATATTAAACAAGCAATAAAAACGCAAGAGCTTAATAATAATTTTGTTTTTACACTTGCAATTTTATTTTTTGTGATATAATACACATCGTTTTTTGCATTGGGGAGTCGTCTAAAGGCAGGACATGAGATTTTGGTTCTCAGAGTGTTGGTTCGATTCCAGCCTCCTCAGCCTTTTTTTAACTTTAGAGGTGATGAAAATTACGAAGAATTGTGTTTTGATTTTGGCCGCCGGAAAAGGCACTAGGCTTAAAAGCGATTTACCTAAAGTTTTACACAAGATACTCGACAAGACGATTATTGACTGTGTTGTTGATAGCGTTTTATCAGCAGGAGTTGCTCCCGAAGATGTCGGAGTTTTAGTCGGTTCAGGAGGCGAACTCGTTGAGAAACATATACATGAAAATTTCCCTACTGTAAAAATTTTGTGGCAGCATGAACAGCTCGGAACAGGTCATGCTGTAAAAACTGCTCAGAATTGGTGGAGCAGTTACGATAAACTTGTCGTCCTTAACGGTGATGTACCTCTTATTACTCCTCAAAGCATTCAGAGTCTAATTTCGGAAAATAACGATTGCACTGTTACAACTTTCATTGCTAAAAATCCGGCTGCTTACGGAAGAATTATACGGGAAAATAATAAAATCAAAATTGTTGAATTCAAAGACGCTTCAGAGGAACAGCGGAAAATTCAGGAGGTCAACGCAGGCTGTTATGCCTTTGACGTTAAAAGCCTTGAAAAAATTTTACCTTTAATAAAGAACGATAATTCTCAGAAAGAATACTATCTTACTGACGCTCTCGGCTTAATGAACGAAAATGATTTAAGTACGGGAGCTTTAATTTTACCCGAAGATGAGACTCTGGGAATTAATAATCAATACGAACTCGCAAAAGTAAACAAAGTCATGAGGAAAAGAATTTCGCTTCATTGGTTCAAAGAGGGCGTTACAATTCTTGATCCTGATACAGTTTATATCAGCCCTGACGCTGAAATCGAAAGAGACGTTACGATTATGACGAATGTTCAAATTTGGGGAAAATCAAAAATTTCTCAAGGTTCTTTAATCGGTTCAGGCTCAATTTTGACAAACGCAATAATCGGCAAAAATGTTCATGTTATCGCTTATGCTGTCATAGAAAACAGCGAACTCAAAGAAAATTCCAAAGTAGGGCCGTTCTGTTATATACGTGAAAATTCTTGTCTCGAAAAAAATTCTTTTGCAGGAAAATTCGTTGAGCTTAAAAATTCTCACATCGGCGAAAATTCTAAAGTCCCTCATCTTTCATATATGGGCGATGCAACTTTAGGTCATGATGTAAACATCGGCGCAGGATCTATCACTTGCAATTACGACGGCAAAAATAAAAACAAAACTTTCATCGGCGATAATTGTTTCGTAGGTTCTGACACAATGTTCGTAGCTCCTATTGAATTAGGTAACGGGGCTGCAACGGCGGCAGGAAGCGTTCGTTCGTCGGTGTCTTCGGCATACAAGAGTGCCACATCGGCGAGGTGTTGGATG
>CALBPU010000050.1 GCA_937899395.1 uncultured Fretibacterium sp. | reverse complement strand
ACCTACTTACTAAAGATGATTTCAAGACTTTTTCCAGTTCTGCCTGAGAAATACCGTTATAAATATAAATCTCACAGGAGGAAAATTTTTATGAAGGGTATAGTTTTAGCAGGAGGCAGCGGAACTCGTTTATATCCTTTGACGCTGGTAACATCAAAGCAGCTTTTACCGATTTATGATAAGCCTATGATTTATTACCCGATTTCAATTTTAATGCAGGCAAAAATTCGGGACATTCTCATAATTTCAACTCCTGACGATTTACCGCGCTTTGAAAAACTTTTGGGTAACGGCTCTCAGTTCGGGGTGAATTTTTCGTACGCTGAACAAAAATCTCCTGACGGGCTTGCACAGGCTTTTATAATTGGGAAAAATTTTATCGGTTCTGATTGTGTAGCAATGATTTTGGGAGATAATATTTTTTCGGGGCAAGGTCTTGTGAAAAAACTCAAAGAAGCCGTTAATAACGCTCAAACAGGAAAAGGCGCTACGATTTTCGGATATTATGTCGATGATCCTGAACGCTTCGGAATTGTTGAATTTAACGAACATGGCCGAGCAATTTCGATTGAGGAAAAACCTGAAAAACCTAAGAGCAATTATTGTGTTACGGGATTATATTTTTATGATAACAGAGTTGTAAATTTCGCCGAAAATTTGAAGCCTTCAAAACGCGGTGAACTTGAAATAACTGACTTAAACAGAATTTATCTTGAACTCAATGAATTAAACGTCGAATTATTAGGTCAAGGTTTTACGTGGTTAGATACAGGAACTCATGAAAGCCTTTCGGACGCTTCAAATTTTGTTAAGACTGTTGAAACTCATCAACACAGAAAAATAGCCTGCCTCGAAGAACTTGCCTACCTTAATAAATGGATAACTAAAGATGATGTGTTAAAAGTTTACGAACGCCTCAAAAAAAATCAATACGGGCAATACTTGAAAGATGTTTTAGATGGGAAGTATTTAGATGCGAGATAAATTTTTTATTACAGGTGCTAATGGTCAACTCGGACGAGATTTAATTCACGAATTGACTTCGAGAAATTTTGAATGTGTTGCTTCGGATATTGGAGAGAATTATTCAGGCTATGAACCTTGCGAATATGTTAAACTAGATATCACTGATTATGAAGAAGTTTTTGCGGCCATGAAAAAATTTTCACCTTCAAGAATTATTCATTGTGCCGCATGGACTGCTGTTGATGCTGCTGAAGATGATGAAAACAGGAATAAAGTTTACGCCGTTAATGTCGTAGGAACTGAAAATATTGCTAAAGTTTGTGCCGAAATTAATTCCATAATGACTTACATAAGCACCGATTACATTTTTGACGGAAAAGGATCAAGAGCATGGGAACCGGACGACGAATCTTTTGCACCGTTAAATTTTTACGGTCAAACGAAATTAGAGGGTGAATTAGCCGTAAAAAAATATCTGAAAAAATTTTTCATTGTTCGTATTGCATGGGTATTCGGAGCTAACGGAAATAATTTTGTGAAAACGATGTTAAAGATTTCTCAATCCCACGACACTATAAGAGTTGTTAATGATCAAATCGGAACTCCGACTTACACACCTGATTTAGCAAAATTATTAGCCGATATTAACATGACCGAAAAATTCGGGATATATCACGCTACTAATGAAGGAGGTTATATAAGCTGGTACGATTTCGCAGTAGAAATTTTCAAGCAGGCAAATATTAACGTAAACGTTATTCCTGTATCAACATTAGAATACGGATTATCAAAAGCTAAACGGCCGTTTAATTCACGACTAGATAAAACGAAATTAAAGGCTTCAGGTTTTGAATTATTACCGGATTGGCGGGACGCTTTAAGGAGATATTTATTACAAAATGGGACAAATTAAAGTTGATTACAATATCGGAGGAATTGAAGGACTTTGCGTAATAACTCCGACAGTTCACGGAGACAGAAGAGGATATTTTTCGGAGACTTACAATTTTAGGGACATGAAAAATGCCGGCTTCAACATAAATTTTGTTCAGGATAATCAGAGCAGCAGCACTAAGGGCGTATTAAGAGGGCTTCATTTTCAGATTAAATATCCTCAAACGAAACTTGTTCGTGTTATAAGAGGAAGAGTTTTTGATGTTGCAGTTGATTTAAGGAAGGACAGCAAAACTTTCGGGAAATATCACGGCATTGAATTAACGGAAGAAAACCATAAACAATTATTAATCCCTAAAAATTTTGCTCACGGATTTTTAGTGTTGTCTGATTTCGCAGAATTTTGTTACAAGTGTGATGATTTTTGGCACCCTAACGATGAAGGAGGAATATATTATGCGGATCCTGATGTCAATATAGCATGGCCGAAAGTTGAATCGCCGTTAATTCTCTCGGATAAAGATAAAATTTTACCTTCACTAAAGGAGTATTTATAATCATGAAAATCGTTATTACAGGTGGAGCAGGATTTATCGGAAGCAATTTCATTTTTCACATGCTCGATAAACACCCTGACTATAAAATTATTTGCATTGATAAATTAACTTATGCTGGAAATATTGACACTCTCAAAAATTTAATTGCTGCTGAAAAAATTCAGTTTTTCAAGTTAGATATTTGCGATCGTGAAAGAATTTATGAACTCTTTGAACGTGAACGCCCTGACATTGTTGTAAATTTTGCAGCTGAATCTCACGTAGACAGATCTATAGATAATCCAGGAATTTTTTTGTTTACTAATACAATGGGAACTCAGGTTTTGTTAGATGCTTCAATCAAATTCGGAGTTAAACGTTATCATCAAGTCAGCACAGATGAAGTATACGGAGATTTACCTTTAGATCGTCCTGATTTATTTTTCACTGAAGACTCAAAAATTAAAGCCTCGTCGCCGTATTCGGCCTCAAAAGCAGGAGCGGATTTATTAACGCTTGCGTATCACAGAACATTTAACGCTCCCGTAAGTATTTCGAGATGTTCAAATAATTATGGCCCTTATCATTTTCCCGAAAAATTAATCCCCTTAATGATAATCAATGCTCTTCATGACAAACCGCTTCCTGTTTACGGACAGGGAATTAATGTCAGGGATTGGCTGTACGTAGAAGATCATTGCAGAGCTATCGACTTAATTATTCACGATGAAAAATCAGTCGGAGAAATTTATAATATCGGAGGCCATAACGAGATGAGAAATATTGACATAGTAAAATTAATTTGTCATGAACTCGGAAAACCTGAAAGCCTAATCAAATTTGTTACAGACAGAAAGGGTCATGACCTCAGATATGCAATAGACCCTACGAAAATTTATTTACGTTTAGGCTGGACACCTGAGACGAAATTTGCTGACGGTATCAAAAAAACTATATCGTGGTATCTCAACAATAAATCTTGGTGGGAACCTCTTATCAAGGAGGGATAACAGGGCTTTGAATTGCTTTCATAAGCAGCAATCGCATTTTCATATATAATCATATCCCAATGCTTTCATGATTTCATTTTTCACAAAGGTGAGCTGTGCAAAATCTTGCTCAAGTAATTTTTTCAAATACCCCTGCTCAATTACAATAGCTCGGCTCTCTTGATATTCCAGCTCAAAAGCCATACAGCATCGTGCGATTAATATTTCAAGTTCGTTATCTTGAGATATTGATGTTTCTCGCGGAACGCACCTGTGCTCCTTAACACATTGCATAATTCCAGCTTTCACTGTTAAATTATTCATATTGTGATAACACTCATCATAAGGCGGTTCAGTTAATACTCGAAAAATATCTGCCTTATCAGCATCTCGAAGAATTTTTGCATATATTTCCGTTTTTGTATCCATGTTTTCAGGAAGTTTCAATTTATTATGTAAACGAATTGCTGTTTCAGCAACAGTCTTCATTTTTTGAAACTCTTTTAATGTTAAACCAGATTCTTTTTGTGAAATGAAAATGTCGAACAAATTATCACAAAATAAAATATCCGCTCCAAGTTCAGCATGATCTACAGATAAAGCATCTTTGAAAGTTCCGTATTTAGTAACTTGTTCAAAGCGTCCTATATCATGAAGAAGTCCAAGAAGCCACGCAAAATCAACAGAATATTGCTCATTAATTATTGATTTTGCAATTCGTTCTGATATTTTGGCAACTCTATAAGTATGAGCAATTTTTAGAGCTATGTTTATATTTCCTGCGTCATAATTTATTACATAATCTTTGAATGCTTTTAAGGCACGTTCTTTATTTATTTTCATAATTTACTTTATTAATCTGTAATATCAATATCAGGAATAATTTGAATTGTATATTCAGGATATAATTTTTGTAGTTCGTTTATTAATACATTGAGAGCTTCTTTTTGTGCCACATTAAAGCTCAAAACAACATCAAATCTTATAATTTTGCCATCAAGATAAAAACCGTGCATCTGCAGCGCCCATTCATGTGCCAAAACTATTTTCTGAATCTCATCACGAATTTTTACAGCAAGTTCGTTCTTTGTATTGTATGAATAAACACTAATTCCGGCTAAAACAACTCCAGTTTCTTTATAAACACGGGCTTGAACACGTCTAGTTAATATATCAACTTCGTCAACTGTCATAAAATCCGGAAGTTCAAGATGAACAGCTCCATAACTTTTATTTGGGCCATAGTCAAATAAAACCAGATCATAAGCTCCTCTAACATTGGGCTCTTCACTAAGTATAGTTTTTATTCTTTTGCTGATTTCGGCATCAGTTCTGTGTCCTATGAGGTCATTCAAAGTTTCACGCATCATTTCAATACTGGCCTTAATAATGACAACAGCAATAACAACTCCAACATACGCTTCTAAAGATATGCCTGAGATTAAAAATATAATTGCAGATACCAAAACTGAAGCAGAAAGGACAGCATCAAATGAAGCATCTGAGCCTGAAGCTATTAACGCTCCGGAATTTGCTTTTTCACCTTGCGCTTTTACGTATTTTCCAAGAATTAATTTCACGACAATAGCCACAGCGATTATGGAAAGATCAATAGTATTATAATTTGCAGCTTCAGGATTAATTATTTTCTTTACAGATTCAACAAGAGATGTTATACCTGCATAAAAAACAATGGCTGCTACAAGCATTGAGCTGATATATTCAACTCTGCCATGCCCAAGAGGGTGAGCTTTATCTGCCCGGCGTGCACCTAGTTTTGCTCCGATGATTGTGATTATTGAAGACATAGCGTCCGACAAATTATTAACTGCGTCAAGCACTATCGCTATAGAATTTGATAATAATCCGACAGTTGCCTTAAATCCTGCAAGAATTACGTTTGTTATAATACCGATTATGCTGGTTCTGATTATTATTTTGCCTCTGATGTCTTTAGATTGATCAATCATTTATTTTTCCTCCGCTTTGAAATAATTAATGTTTCATAATTTTTTCGGTAATAATATCACGACTTCCATAAATTTATTTGCTCCCAAAAATTAAAGAGCCGCCACTGCGGTAAGTGACGGTATGTTCATGTGCTTTCAAGCAATGCGGCAATAATTGGGCCTCCTGTCTCTTTAATGATCTCGTGAATTAATTTTTCAACCTCGCTTGAACATTGCCATTGTTTTTTCCATATTAACCTTGCCGTAGCTATGAGATTGAATAACACGTCATCATCTTCAGCCGCTATTAATTTCATCTCTTCAATCAATTCTGCAGGCGCGTTTCCTTCCTGAAGTCTGCGAATGATTAAGGAATTGCGAAACATATCAGGTTCAGCATTTGAGATTTTAGTTTCATCACCTCCTTAACTTAATGCCGCCTTCGTCAAATCGTATGAAATTTTATACTTGTTCAGAGCTTTAGACTTGCCGTCAATATCGACTATTTTAACAGGCCGCTGCTCTGAAAAATTCATACAGTCCTCCGTGAGAGCAATATAAAATTCTCCGTCAGTCCCTATGATTTTATCCTTGTCAAAATTATCATAGAGTGTTCTTTGATTCGTAATTATGACAAAAAATTTGTCCTTGCTTTCTTCCTTGAAAATGCTCAGAGCCATCATTAATCTCCATTTGATTTCTTTAATCTCTTTGTCAACGTCAACAGAATCACTTAAACAAAACGCCGGTATTCCTACAATATCCTTTCCTTGTTTCGGCATAATTGTAAAAACATCGCTCCGATTTCGTAAATAATAATCCTGTTCAAGCTGGCCGCTTTTCTCAAGAGTTAAAGCCGTTATGTAAGGTGCGTAAGCTGCTGTTGAAATATTTTCGGGTAAAATTTTTTCGGCTGTCTTAAAATTTTCGCTCTGTTCGTTTGAAACGCCTTCAAAAGAATAACCTGCTGCATTCATAATTTCTTTTAGCGTAATTCCGTTTTGAGGTTTTGCAGACATAAGTTTTACAAGAGATCTTTTAGTCGGAGCAGAATTTAATTTACCTGTTGTTAATCTTGATAAAAAACCTTCTGACAGTCCGCTGAGTTCCGAAAAATTTTTAAGAGTTCTTCCGCCGATTGCAAGTTTTGACAACTCCGCTAAACGTTCCTTATTGAAAAATAATTCCGGCTTAATGTACTTCTCTGAGCCTGAAAGGTTTGCCTCTTCCCCCTGTTCATTGGACATAAAATCACCTCCTTTTAATTTTTAATGTTATTTGCGTATATTATCATGATATTGAAACATTATCAACTTTCATTTTTGATTTTTTCATGAATTAATAATTAGTTGAAACAATAAAAATCATTTTTATAAATTAATCATTAAAATAAATATTTTTTAATGCTTTTACATATTTTTACTTATGACAAAAATTATTTTGTGCCCTAATATATTCGTCATAAAAATTTTGAAAGGAGAAATTTCAGTTATGGAAAATGGAAAAATTATATGCCGAAAAATGAAGCCTAAAGATGTTTTTATGATTGTCGGGGAAATTTGCAAGTATTTTGATATTGAACTTGTTGAAATTTCGATTGAAGGGAATGATGTTGTAATAGCTTTCATAATGAAATAATAATATAATTGCGATACTGTAAAAATTATTTTGGAAAGGTAAGAATAAAAATTGATTTTTAAGTATCGCGCAAGAAGTCCTGAAGGTCAAATTGTTGAAAGTACAATAGACGCATCAGATCAAACTACAGCCCTTAACACCTTAAAAGGCATGGGAATGATTGTTATCAATCTCACATCAACAGGTCAAAAGGGAACTATAGCTGCTCCTAAAAAAGAAAAAGAAAAAGCGAAATCAAAGTCCGCTCCTAAAAAACCCGGTCAAAAAACTTCGATCTGGGAAATGGATTTAGGGGCGGCACTCGGTTTAGGAGGAAGAATCCCGCTTAAAAATTTAATGATATTTTTCAGGCAGCTTGCAACAATGGAAGGTGCAGGATTAAGTTTAACAAATTCACTTGACGTTATAGCAGGCGGCGAAAAAAATCGTGCGTTACGTGATGCCCTTCATGATATTAAAGCGAGATTGGACAGAGGAATTCCTTTGAGTGCGGCCATGAAACAGCATAAATCTTTTAATACATTGTTAATTGCTCTTATTCAGGCGGGTGAAGAAGGAGGATTATTAGGGCCGGCATTGGATCAGGGAGCTACATTGCTTGAAAAGCAAGAGGCTTTGAGGCGAAAAATCAGAAGCGCAATGTTTTATCCGGCTTTTATTATGTTTTTTGCCGTAGCAATTTTGATATTCTTCTTTATATTTTTGGTTCCGAAATTCGAGGAAACTTTCAGCTCACTCAATATTGAATTACCTCAGGTTACTCTTGTAATGTTCGGAATAGGCAACTGGTTCAGTGAAAACTGGTACATAGTAGCGTTAATTGTTGTGGGAATAATAGGGACATGGAGTTTTTTATCAAGAGCAAAAGGAACAAAGAAATATATGGATCGCTTCAAATTGAAAATTCCCGTCATTAAAGACCTCATAATGAAGGCTGCTATGGCTCGTTCAAGCAGAACTCTTTCAGCTTTGACCACCGCAGGCGTTCCCATAGTCAGAAGTATCGAAATGGCTGAAGGTACAGCGGATAATATCCCTGTTCAAGAAGGTTATGAAAGTCTTAGGAAGGCTGTTATCAGGGGAGTATCGTTAGGAGACGCAGCGAGGCAGGCAAAAATTTTTCCGGTATTAATTTCTCAGATGATGAGGATTGGAGAAGAAACAGGACATCTTGATTCCATGCTTGAACGTGTTGCGACATGGTACGATCAGGAACTTGACGAACAAGTTAAAGCGACAGTTTCGTTAATGGAACCGATGTTAATAGTTTTCGTAGGGGCAATCATAGCGATTATAGCCGTGTCAATTTTTGCACCTGTAACATCTGCAATAGTTCAGCTCTCATAACGAAAAAATGGCAAACGCAAAAAATGTTTCAAGGCTTTAACCGTTCTATATATTTAGACGTATATGCTGAAGACAGTAAGGGAGTTCGTTACAACATAGAAATTCAACGTTCAGATGAAGGAGCCGATCCTCGCAGAACAAGATTTCATACCGGAATGATTGATGTACATTCATAACTCTTAATGATGTTTTAGGCTTAAATCAAACGATATATACGATTCATTAAAGCCGTTTCATGATGGTTCGCATGTAATTTACATAAACACTTCAGCTAAAGATGACGGAACAGAAATTTGGAAATTGATTCATGATTTAAGATGTCCAAATGCTGACGAAATGTTTTTCCGTGTCTTGCGGCTCGTGTGAAATATTTCAAAGATACGAAGAGTTCAAACTCTTGCTAAACGTTGTAACTCCGAAGCTACTGTCAAGGCGTAAACTATCATTAAGAGAGCTGTTTGTTACTATAAGGGAATGTGGCTTACGAAGTGAGACGGAGGGGTTATATGCTCCCCTAAACACAAAAACTCCCCCTTCCCCTCATGATCTCTTGGGGGGGGTGCACCTTTTCTTATTTTTCGATTTCGTTATTTTGATTTTAGGTTAGCGAATTCTATAATGTACACTCTCTCCATTGGAATACTCAGTTTTATCGCCGCTTGTAGCATTAGCCAAAAGTCCTACCGATTTAGCACGACCTTGAAGTTTAGTCCTTACTCTTGTATCAGTAACTTTACAGTTTACAAACCATGCTGCACTCGAGCCTTTGCCATCTATGGTAAAAGTATACTCACCACCAATATCTGCACTGCCACTGCTCATATAATTCAATACACTTGCTGTATCAAGCGTTGTGAAGCTTTCGGCTTCAGCAGCATCATAATTATCAACATAATACGCCAATGCCGCTGTCTTGAGGTTGCGAAGGTTGCTGACGATATTGCTTGCCTTTGCGGACGTAACAGCCTCAGTGCTTGAAAGCATCATCATCGCACTAAGTACACCAATGACCACGATAACGATTAAAAGTTCAACAAGGGTAAATCCCTTACGCTTAATATTAAGATTTTTTTTCATTGTAAATACCTCCAAAAAATTTGTCTTATTTTGTTCCACTAACCTTTTCGGTCTTTCGGAACACGTACTTGAAAAAACTTCCAAAACGCAAATTTATTTTTTCCACATATCCCCCTCCACTACATCACCAACTGGTCAGGTATAGCATACATATAAATAAAAGTATCTCACAAAATAATTTAACTTAATCTGAATATAGAATTTTCATGAAAATTGTATGTTATATTATCATATAATCTTAAATTGTAAAGGGATTTTTTTGCCGCATTATATCGCTATTCAGACTCAATCGGAACAACTTTAAGCGTCTTTCCCAATGAAGCCAATACCTTCAAAACTGTACCAAGCTGAGGGCTTGTTATACCCTTTTCCATTCTGGCTATAATCGGTTGCTTTACGCCGCTCAATTCTTCTAACTTTTTTTGACTTATACCCCTTTCCTGCCTTGCTTTGATAAGTTCCCCGATTAAATTCACTCGCAAATCACTTGCCGCTATTTCTTCAGGTGTGAAAAGCTCACGTTCAAGTTCGTCCCATGTACCACCGATTGCGCTGTTATTCATCTTCATTAAGTCCTCTTTCATTCAAATCTGCAACCTCCCGCTTAGCTTGTGCAATCTCCCTAGCAGGGGTCTTTTGCGTTTTCTTAACAAAATAATGGAGCAAAACAAAACTGCCTCTCGTCCAACAAACGAAGAAAATTCTATCACCTATTGGGCGCAACTCCCATATATCGCCTTCAATGTGCTTAATATACGGCTCGCCTAATTGTGTACCATATTGGCTCAAAGCCTTTACATAGTCACGAATTTTATTTAACTTTATGCGACTGTTTTTATCTTTTTTGCCGGCAAGCTCCCTAATATAGTCTGCAACAGGGCTATTACCGCTCTTATCTCTATAAAAATAAATTTTATGCAAGGGCATCGTCTTTTCTTTTATTATTATCAAAAATTTATGTTATATTATCAAAAATTTCGAGATTATAAAGGAGATGATTTTCATGAAAAAATTTTTAATGTCGGCATTAATAATTTGTATTTTTTCGGGCAAATCTTACGGAGCAGTCTCTGAAGACAGAGATATATATGTTCGCAAAGATGTTTTTGAAGTTTACATGCAAAGGATTGACGAGAAATTCGACAGAGTTTTTGATGAATTGAAAGCTTTGAGGGAAGATATTAAATCTATTCGTGAAGAATTGAAAGTTATGCGACAGGACATCAATAATCTAATTCAAACTGTTGCGGTTTTGTCAGAACGAGTTGACAGAAATTTTGATACTCTATCCCGCCGCATTGATGGAGTAGAAAATCGAATGTCAGACCTTAGAAGCGATATTTATTTAGGATTAGTTATACTTGGATTGATAGCAGGTTATCCAGCAGCAAAAGATTTTTTCAGGTGGCGTGATGAACGTAAAAAGGAAACTTGCAAGCCGTGCAGGAACAACAGAAAACGTGAAACTTATTCAAGAAACAGGAAAACCAAATGTACCTTATAAAGATGGAGATTACGTTCTTTTGAAAATTAGAGACTTTACGCAATGAAATAACTAGACTTAATTACGTGATAATTTTGTTATGGAGAGTGATCTAATTTTGAATTATGAACGAAAATTTTTTGGCACTGACGGTGTAAGAGACTTAGCAAATTCAGGAAGCATGACACCCGAATTTGCTTTGAAACTCGGAAGGGCTTTTATCAAATTTAATCGCGGGAAAAAAATTGTAGTCGGACGTGATACAAGGTTGAGCGGAAAAATGCTTGAAGGTGCTTTGACTTCAGGTATGAGTTCTGAAGGAGCTGAAATTTTTTCGGCCGGAGTAATTCCTACACCAGGAATAAGTTACGCTGTTAAATCTCTCAATGCTGACGGCGGAGCAGTCATTAGTGCCTCTCATAACCCTGCTGAATATAACGGCATAAAATTTTTAGGCTCTGACGGCTGCAAACTCTCGGACGATGAAGAAGCTGAAATTGAACAACTCCTCGATAATCACAGCAATTTCTCCGGAACTGTCGGAAATATTAACAATAACCCCGAACTTGTTAAAGATTACGCAAAACATATCGCTTCATTCTTAAATGATGACGCAGTTGTTAATAATGTTGCATTCGATTGTGCTTCAGGAGCTTCTGCTGAAAGTGTTCCCGTATTAGTTGCCGAAACAAAATTTTCCCGTCTAAACACTAAAATAATTTCACGTGAATATAACGGACTTGACATTAACAAAAATTGCGGCGTTATGTTCATGAAGAATTTAACGGATTACGTTGCGCAAAATAAATTGGCTCTAGGTTTTGCATTTGACGGAGATGCTGACAGAGTTTTAATTTCGGACGGTAAAGGAAGAATTATTGACGGTGATATTATTTTATGGGTGTTAGGAAGATGGCTTGCTAAACGTAAAACTAAAGGTTCCGACAAAGTTGCTGTAACAGTTATGAGCAACATGGCCCTTGAAACTCATTTGGCTGGCGAGGGCATTGAAACTTTAAGATGTCCCGTAGGAGACAGATACGTTCTTGAGACAATGAGAAATTCGGGAGCGTCTCTCGGCGGTGAACAGTCAGGACACATAATAGCTTCGGAATTTACGGGAACAGGAGACGGATTATGTACGGCTGTTTTATTTTTGAATGCCGTTAAAGAGCTTAATGAAGATGTTCAGACGTTAATAGATCGTTTCGGGCGTTATCCTCAAAAATTAACGAATTTAATGCTCACTAAGCCCCGTGAATTTGTTAATATGGAAGCCATTGATGAAATTGTAAGTGAATACCGTGAGAAAATTTCAAACGGAAGAATTTTTATCCGCACATCAGGCACTGAACCTTTACTTAGAATTTTAATCGAAGCTCCCGAAAAAAATCTCGTTGAAGAACTTTCAGAAATTTTATCCTCAAAGTTAAAAGAATTTTGTTAAACTGAAAAAATCGAAAAAAATTTTTGCCTCTGTGATATTATTTCGCAGAGGTGAAAATTTTATTGAATGACATAAAACAAATTCTTCAAAATCTCTACGATAATAAAATTAATGTTGACGAAGCGTATTTGAAACTCAAGGAAAAACCTTTTGAGGATATTGGATATGCTAAAGTTGATCTGCACAGAAAAATTCGTCAGGGATTTTCCGAAGTAATTTACGGAGCAGGAAAAACTCCCGAACAGATTTTCGGAATAATTAACGTAATGAAATCTCATAACAACAAAGCCGTTTTAATTACGAGATTATCACAGGAAGCTGCGGACAAATTAAAATCATTAGGCTGTGAAATCGAATATCATTCCGACGCAAAAATAGGAATTTTCGGCAAAGTCCCTGAACCTGAAGGAGAAAATTTTGTTTTGGTTGTTACGGGAGGCACTAGCGATATTCCTGTTGCTGAAGAGGCTGCGTTGACTGCGGAAATTTTCGGGAATAAAGTTTTAAGGCTTTATGATGTCGGAGTGTCCGGACTTCACAGATTGTTATCAAACATAGATGAAATTATGAGAGCAAGTGTTATTATTGCAGTTGCAGGAATGGAGGGGGCATTGGCCAGCGTGTTAGGAGGTCTTGCAGATTGCCCCGTTATAGCAGTACCCACAAGCGTGGGATATGGAGCTTCATTCGGAGGTGTTGCGGCGTTATTGGCGATGTTAAATTCATGTGCTAGCGGAGTTAGTGTTGTAAATATAGATAACGGATTTGGAGCAGGTTATTTGGCAGGAATGATCAACAAAATCAGAACGGAAGGCGGAAAAAATGATAAAAATGCGTAAAAAATTTTTCATGTTTTTCATATTAATAATGTCATGTTTACCCGTAAGTGCTGCGAATTATCCTCAGACAATTAAATCAGGCTTATGGGAAATTTACGGTTCAGGATTTGCGGAAAAGGAATTTGTTCGTGTATCTCTTGAGCTTGAAGGTGATATGAATTTAAGATTTCAAAATGTTCAAGAACTCGATGAAGATGTTGCAACAGTAATTCAAGACGGTGAAGAAGTTTCCCGTACATCAATCACCGATAAAATTTTTGCGATAACAAGTTATGATGTTAATTTAGAATTAGAAGCTACAGGATTAGGAATAAAAGTTTGGAGCGAAAATCTTCCCAACGGAATTAAAATCCCAATAATTCTTTCAAAAACAATTCCGACTGATAATTACCCGTTCATACTTCCTTCAGTAACTTTTGATGAAATAACTTATACTGTAACATTTACATCAGAGAGTTCAGGGAAATTGAGAATAAAAGGTTATACCGATGTTGATACTGTAGGCAAATGTGAAGTGAACGCTGATTGCACCGTTTGGAAATCCGGCACAAAAACTCCGGGCACTGAAGATGAAACTAAAAGCGGCTGCAATGTTTTTAGCTGGAATATATTTGCATTTGCGTTAATAATTTGGGGAGGCTTAAAATTTGTTCGGAACTGATATAGGAATTGATTTAGGAACTGCTACGGTATTAATTTACGAAAAACATAACGGAGTTGTGCTTCGTGAACCGTCAGTTGTTGCTGTTGACCAAGACTCTGGAGAGATTTTAGCAGTCGGCTATGAAGCTAAAAGCATGGTCGGAAGGACTCCGGGAAGCATAATTTCAGTCAGACCGTTAAGAGACGGAGTGATTGCTAATTATGAAATGACGGAAGCAATGTTACAACATTTTATGAGGCGTGTAACGAAAGGCTCTCAAAAATTTTTCCGCAACAGAGCTATGATATGTGTACCTTCAGGAGCTACCGATGTTGAAAGGCGTGCAGTTCTTGAAGCTGCTCTGGAAGTCGGAGCAAGAGAGGCATATTTAATCGAAGAACCTATGGCTGCTGCTATCGGAGCAAATTTGAAAGTTGAAGAAGCTCGTGGAAAAATGATTGTCGATATTGGAGGAGGCACGACAGATATTGCTGTAATTTCTTTAGGCGGTGTAGTAGTATCGAAATCATTGAGAATTGGAGGAGATAAATTTGACGAGGGCATAATGAGATATTTACGTCGTCAATATAACCTCGCAATCGGAGATCAGACTGCCGAAAATCTCAAAATGACAATAGGGACTTGTACACCTCTTGAACATGATGAAAGAATGATAGTAAAGGGGCGTGATTTAGTTTTAGGATTGCCTAAACAGATTGAAGTTACAAGTTCAGCCGTTAATATGGCAATTAGCGAGATGATTCAGTCTTTAGTTGACGGAATAAGGAACGTGTTGGAGCTAACACCGCCCGAATTATCAGCCGACATAATCGACAGAGGGATTGTATTAACAGGAGGAGGAGCGTTATTAAGGGGATTACCCGAATTAATTGCTCAACAGACAAGCATAAACTGTTTCACCGCTGAAAATCCTATGGAGAGTGTAGCACTCGGAACAGGTAAAGCACTTGCCGAAATCGACAGATTGAAAAATACAGGCCGAAGCAGCATGTTAATAAATCTTAAACGCTCAAACCGAAAACGATATTGATAATACCCCTCCACCGCAAGCGGTTCCCCTCCCCTTAACAGGGGCGGCAAGATAAAATCTCGAAAATATCGCGCCCACTGATAAGGGGGAGAGGGTCATTTATGGTGAGGGGGGTTATGTTTTAGAAAGGAGAGAACAAAAAATTAAATGCACAGAGGAATATATGAAGCAGCATCAGGAATGCTAGTTCAGGAATCAAATTTAGACGTAATAACTAACAACCTTGCTAACGTTGATACAGCAGGATATAAAAGGCGTGTAAACACTAACGCGGATTTTTCAGCATTGCTTGACAGGATTGAAAAAGTTTCTGAAGACGGTGAGACGAAATTAACAACTGTTTTTCCTGCCGATATGCCTTTTAAGGGAAGACAGATTATAGGGTCATTGGCACTTGCTACAGTTTTTTCGGAGGACGTAATGGACACAAGTCCCGGAGTTGTAAAAACGACTGAAAGTCCTTTTGATATAGCGATTGACGGAAAAGGATTTTTTTCGGTAGTTGACGGAGCAGGCAACACATTTTACACTCGTGAAGGAAATTTCATGCCCGACAATAACGGGAATTTAGTTACTCCTAACGGAATGTTTTTACAGGGTGAAGGCGGAAATCTCTCAATAGGAAATGCAATGGACGCTGAAATTAATAATACAGGACAGCTTATTGCGAATGGTGAAGTTGTCGGTCGTGTATCAGTATTTAATTTTGAAAATCCTACATATTTGCGTCATGAAGCACGAAACCTTTTAACCCCTACTGAACAATCCGGTGAACCCGAACAAGTTCAAAATGTTAAAATATGGCCTGGAATGCTTGAAACTTCAAATGTAAGTGTCGTTGAAGAGATGGTCAGAATGATTGAGGCTCAAAGAATTTACGAAGGAGCTTCAAAGGCTTTAATGACTCATGACGAACAAACTACGAAATTAATTACATCATACAGCAGAGGATAAGGAGCTGAAATATAAATGTTAAGGTCTTTATGGACAAGTGCGTCAGGAATGATTGCACAGCAGACACATTTAGACGTTGTAACTCATAACCTTGCAAACGTTAATACTCAAGGTTATAAGAAACGTCGGGCAGATTTTGAGGACTTAATGTATCAGATTTACAGGGAACCGGGAGCACCTATTGAGCCTGATTCGCTTGTTCCTACAGGAGTTCAGGTTGGTTTAGGAACAAGAGTTACAGCGACACCGAGTTTTATGGTGCAGGGAAATTTCCAGATTACCGACGGAAATTTGGATTGGGCAATAATTGATGATACGGCATTTTTTCAGGTTGATATGGGCAACGGTCAGATCGGCTATACTCGAGGAGGCTCATGGCAAATTGACGATCAGGGACGTATCGTTGATGAGAACGGTCTGCTCCTTGAACCTGCAATAACTATTCCGAATGATGCAGTTGAAATTCAATTATCACCTACAGGAATTGTTAGTGTCAGGACAGCAAATGATACGGAATTAGAGCAACTGGGGCAGATTGAATTGGCACGTTTTGTTAATCCTACAGGACTTAGGGCAGTTGGAGACAGGTTATTTGTACAAACTGACGCAAGCGGTGAACCGATAACAGGAGTGCCCGGTGAAAACGGAATGCCGCAAGTGAGACAAAATGTTATTGAAATGTCAAACGTCCAAGTAGTTGAAGAAATGGTTGAAATGATTGTTGCACAAAGAGCTTATGAAGCTAATTCAAAAGGTATTCAAACGGCAGATGAATTACTTAGAATCGCTAACGGCCTTAAACGTTAAAATTATTAAACGGGGGTATTATGTTTTAATAATGCTCCTGTTTATGTTTAATTCTGCGAATGCTGCTCAAAATATAAAAATCGAAATTCCCGAAGTAATTTACAGTACTGATTATATATTTACGTTGGGAAAAATCGCTAAAATTTCGGGCGGTAATCATCAAACCCGTAAAGCTCTTTCAAATTTAACTTTATATGCTGAAGATGATAAAATTTCACGCAATGAAGTTTTAAGAGCTATTAATGAAAGTGAAGCAAGCGACGCAAGAATTGAATTATATATGCCTGTTTACACTAAAATTGAAGAACCCGGTTATGAAGGAAACTTCACTGAAACATCATCAACAAATACAAAACAACAACCGTTACAAAATATTCTGAATGTAATTTTTGCTTCACGTAATATAAAAAAGGGTGATAAAATCAGACCTTCTGATTTAATTTCCCGTCCTATGAAAGTTACAAGGCCGGGAATTTATGCTTTGAAACCTGAAGAAGTAACAGGCTTTATCGCAAAAAAAAATATTAAACAAGGCGAACCGATTTTATTGATAAACGTTACAAATTCAGATGTAATTAAAAGAGGTAAACGGGTCAAAATTATTGCTCGTATCGGAAGTGCAAGCGCAACTGTTGACGGAATTTTAATGGAAGACGGAAGGCCGGGAGAATGGGTTCAGGTAAGCAGGGCTGATGATAAAAGAATTAAATTGAGAGCAAGAATTATAAATGAAAATCTTGTGGAGGTTCAAGTGGAATGAAAAAAATGAAAAAAATTTTGTGTGCTTTAATTTTTGTTTTAACATTTTCGACTTCAATTTTCGCTCAATCTTTATGGGACGATAACGCTAATTGGTTTGCTGATGAAAGACCGGGAAAAGTCGGTGATATTGTTACGGTATTGGTGAACGAACGCACCGACGCTAAAGACGAAGCCGAAATGGAAGTTACCAAAACTACAAACAACAGTGTCGGAAATCAAAACGGAACAGATGCGGGAATATTAAACTTTATAAGGAGGCTGACGTTTCAGAGCAATAATACTGCTAACGGAAACGGTTCTGTTGAACGTAAACATCACGCAACGGCAACTCTTGCATGTTTAGTTACTGAAGTTTTGCCCAACGGGAATTTAGTTATCGAAGGCACAAGAGATGTAAGGACAAGCGATGAGACATTGCAGTTTCAATTAGTCGGAGTTATTCGGCCTCAAGATGTCAACGCTGATAATCAAATTAACAGTTCTTTAATCGCAAATGCCGAAATAGCCGTTAAAGGTCGGGGAATAATTTCAAGAACTCAAAAAGTCGGAGTTATAACACAAATTTTGCAGACGGTATTTTAATCATGAAAAAAATTTTTCAAGTTTTAATTTTTTCGGTTTGTTTATTTTCGTGTAAAAATTCATTTGCTGCGGTCAATCTCCAGGATATGGATTTTTCGCGTGTCAATCCCAACGTCAGAATTAAAGATATAACCGAAGTAGAAGGAGCAAGGGGAAATCAATTAACGGGGATCGGACTTGTAACAGGCTTAAACGGTACGGGCGATAACTCTCAAATGGCTGTCCAAATGATGAGAAATTTAATGCGGAATTTCGGTGTAACTCTTGACGCAAGATCCGTAAGAACCAGAAATATCGCAGTTGTCGCACTCACCGCCACGCTGCCTCCTTATGTCAGACCGGGACAAAATATTGATGTAAATGTTAATACTATGGGAAATGCTTCGAGCCTTTCGGGAGGAATGTTAATACAAGCTCCTTTGAGGGCTGCTGACGGAAAAGTGTATGCGGTTGCTCAAGGCCCTGTTATTGTCGGAGGTAGTACTGCTCAAGGTGCTGCGGCTTCACGAACTCAAAATATTCCTACAGCAGGAAGAGTTCCGGGAGGCGCAATCGTCGAACGTGATGTTCCGAGCGATTACACAATGGGAGGTCAGGTTGCTTTGTTATTGAGAGATCCTGATTTCACTACAGCTCAAAGAATTGCAGACGCTATTAACAGAACTTACGGTGTCGTAGCTTACGCAGTCGATGCCGGAAGGGTTGAAGTGAATTTACCGGGTCAATATGTTCAAGCACCTGCGGCATTTTTGGCGAATATGGGAGGGCTTGAGATTGAACCTGATACCTCAGCAAAAGTCGCAGTTAATGAACGTACCGGCACTGTTGTTATGGGAGGCAATGTGAAAATAAGCTCGGTCGGAGTTGCTCACGGAAATTTAACCGTAACAGTCGGAGAATCTCCCGTTATAGTTCAGCCTGAATCTTTCAGCAACGGCGTTACCGGAGTTGAAAACAGAACGGATATTACAGCGGAAGAAGACGGCGGAAGCATGATAGCAATGCCTGCCACAACAACTGTAAGAGAAATGGTGAGAGTATTAAATTCACTCGGAGCAAGACCTAGAGACATCATCGAAATTTTACAGGCCATTGACAAAGCAGGAGCTTTACACGGAGAATTGGTTACGATGTAAGGAGAATTATTAAAATGATTAACGGTATAAGCAGCTCAAAAATTGTTAAAACTAACATAGACCCTTCAATTCATAAAACTGAAGAGGCTTTGAAGCTCAAAGAATCCTGCCAGCAATTCGAGAGCATTTTATGGTCAAAACTTTGGAAAGATATGCGACAGTCAGCCATGTCGATTAGCGGAAACGATAAAGGAAGACCGTATAAACAAATGGAGGACTTATCGCTTGAAATGGCTTCGGACGATTTAGTTGAAAGTTCAGGCGGTGCAGGATTATGGAAGATGCTTTATGACAGCATGATAGGTAAACTTGCAGCCGATAAAGAAGCTCAGGAACGCAGAGAAGCTGATGAAAATGCAGCTAAAATTGATTTACAGGCATAAATTTTAATCTTTAAGGAGGAATTTTTTTCACAATGTCGAATCTTAAACAGGATATGAACGAAATCATTGACAGTTCAATTAAAGCCGTATTACCTGAAGCAGCCGTTAAAGAAGCACTAAACGACCCGAGATTTTTATCACGAAAAAATAAAGGCCGTGTTATCGTTGCTTCAATCGGTAAAGCAGCTTGGAGAATGGCTAAGGCAGCTAGCGATATTTTAGGTTCTGAAATTTCGGGCGCAGTTGTTACTAAGTATGAACATTCTATGGGCGATATTAAAGGGCTTGAAATCTTTGAGGCAGGACACCCTGTTCTTGATGAAAATACCCTCAAAGGCACTAAGGCTTTACTCGAACATGTCAAAAATTTAACGTCAGATGATACCGTGTTATTCTTAGTTTCTGGAGGCGGTTCAGCTCTGTTTGAACTTCCTGCTGAGGGCGTTA
>CALBPU010000049.1 GCA_937899395.1 uncultured Fretibacterium sp. | reverse complement strand
CGTGCCTTGTCGTTGTCGTTATGCCGCTGGAGTCTGATTCTTTAATTTCTTCAAGACCGCCCTAACCTTTTCTTAGCCCGTGAAAATAGCGGCAGCAAGGCTTTTTACGCCAAAGTGGAATATCCGCATGGATACCGGGTTAGTAAGACGCATGGCAAAATAATACATTTCTGTTCCGTTTGGAGCATTTATCCGTATAGGCATATTTTTATATTACGAACTGAAAAAAAATGAAAAGCAGATAGATTTTTTTGAATAGGAGCAAATTGAACTTTTAAATGCTTGACATCTATGCGAAGTAACGTTAATATTAGCTGCGATAGTAAAAGAAACCGTTTCGAGGAAAAAAATCCCCAAACGGAATCCTTTTATTAATGTAAATATTAGCCCAAGGCAGTCTAACTGTCAAGCAATCAACAAAGCAAACAAGAAAGGAGCTTTTATCATGCAGGAAGAAAAAATTTTGACGTTAAAGCAAGTAGTTGCAAGGGTAGACCTTACACCGGCGCGAATCTACATGCGAATCAAAGCCGGAACTTTCCCGGCCGGGACGAAATACGGCATGGCGCGTATGTGGACTGAAGCGGAAATCGATGAATGGCTTGCGCAGCGCAACGCGCACACGGCAGCATGACGGGACACGGGAACTTTTCAGGTTTTACGGCCGCAGAGTTATCGAGGTTAAAGGGCAATCCTGAAGGAAGTTTTGAAATTCGGGACTATCGCGAACTTAAAAGGAGGAACTATAAAAATGAAGATTTACGCGACACAAGAAGCGGAGCAGCTTTTTAAGGAGGCTTGCACGGAGGCGATCGGACGGTTTGAGACGTTGAAGGAGTTTTGCTTTTACGCCAGGGAGGAAACTGAACCGGAAGTGAACATAACGGACGCGCTGAAAATACAGGCCATGACAGAGAATGCAGCTAAGTTTATCGCCGAACAGCTGAACGATTTTCTAGCAGCGCACGGTGTACACGTTGCCGGGGACAGCGCGAACGACGCTAAGGAGGCTTGCTGATGACGCGTAGAAAAGCAAAAGAAACTTATCAGCGCGGACACGTTTATTTCAAGGAATATGACGATGGTGGACGAAAGATTAATTGAAGCGCAATTTTTCGCAGACATGGCACGCTACAATATCAGACCGCGACAAGATTTTTATCCAGTTATGGACGGCAAGACACACCGATTCGCCGTTGCACAGGATAAAAGCACCGAAAAATCAGGCGCGTATTTTATACACTCTGACGGCTGGCCGTCGTGGGGGGTTATGGACTATCACCAACACGAAGGTTTTCAAAAAGGCAAATTCAACGCCCGTGAACTTGACCGAAGCGAACGCGCAGAAATTTTTAAGTTCATGGCCATGCCCGACACTGTAGAAGCCAAACGGCGCGAAGCCGCGAAAGCTGAAGAACTTAAACGCCAAAAGGGAAAGGAACATGAGGCTTTAATTCAGGCATGGCACGAATACCGCGCAAGTAGTAACGGACTTTTAAGCACTCACCCTTATTGTCAGTTAAAGCACATCAACGAATCCCGAATGCTTAACTACATGGCGTTCATTAAAGAGTGCAGAGTTGAGGGCGACAAAGGCATGAAGGGCGATTTGATGATCCCGTACTTCGCCGCCGAATCCGTTCAGAATCCACACGCCCCCGGGACGTGGAAATTTCAGACTCTTCAATTTATAAGGAGAGTAAAAGACAAAGAAGGGATAACACAGACGCAGAAACGATTTTATGGAGATACACACACAAAGGGCGCGTGCTTGCCGTTGATACCGTGGCAGAAAAACATAGAAAGGATTTTAATCTGCGAGGGCGCGGCAACGGGCGCAAGTCTTTTTAAGGCATTCAATTACGAAGAAGCCGTTATCATTGCAGGAAGCTGTAATAACTATCTGGACGTGGCGAAAACTTTCAGGCAAGTAGCCCCGACTGCTAAAATCATCATTGCAGCTGACCATGATAAAATCGGCAAAGACGGGAAAATCCGCGGACTCGACGCGGCGAACGCCGTGATTAAGGCAGGATATGCAGACGAAAAAAAATATCCGCCTATTGCGGGAGCGGATTGGAACGACTATTTTATATCGAGAGGAGTTATCTAAGTGAGTAAAGTTTTTAACGAATTTATCAATATGCCTGATAATTATAACCCAGTTACCCCCAATCAGGCAAATTCAAAAAACAACGTGAACACAGAAGAAGAATTTAACGAGATTAGCCGCATACTTGATGAGGGCTATATTCTTGACACCGAAAATTACGCAGACGAAAGTTATCAGGACACACACGGCGAACCCACGGGAACGCCAAAAGGAAAAACACGGATAGATAAACTGCGCGAGAAATACCCGTTAAAGAAGAAATATAGCGGTTTTTCGTTCGCAGACGCTTGCAATAATCCGAAACCCAGAAAATGGCTCATTAAGAATTACATTTATGAGGGACGCGCCTCTGGACTTATATATGGAGAATCAGGCGGCGGGAAAACTTTTGTAGCGATTGATATGGCTTGCTCTATAGCCGCGTCTGAAATTGAAACATGGCAGGGCATGCGCAGTTTGAAGCATGGCGACGTAATTTATATCGCAGGCGAGGGCGGAGACGGCGTTAAAAAGCGAATGGCAGGCTGGGCGAGTGAAAACGGCGTAAACCCTGATAGCGTCCGGCTCTACGTTATTGACGAGTCGTTTTGCCTTGATAGCGAAACGGGCGACTTCAACGTGGATAACACGATAGCCAATATCCTTGACATAACCGAAAACCCCGCATTAGTTATCTTTGATACGGTGAACCGCACTATGGAGGGCGACGAAAACAGCGCACGCGATATGAGCAAATATATCAGGGCTGGCGATAAAATCAGCGCAGTGTTTGATTGTTGCGTTATGTACATTCACCATTCAGGGAAAGCCGATAAAAAATCAGCGAGAGGCTCAAGCGCATTGAAAGCCGCCGAATAAAAAATTTCTATCCAGTAATTATCAGCTTTTATGAAAATTTAATTCCTTGTGGACTACGCTTTTATTACTTGCTTTATATATCCATATTAAGTTCAAGTGCATTAATTAATTTTTCTGCTTCTTCTTTATGTTCATTGATATAGCTATCAAGAAAACTTTTACACAGTGCAGCAATTGTTATGTTATGCTTCTTAGCAAGCACACTGATTAACATTGCTTTATCTTTTTTGATAGAAAAATTAATTGCTTTTTCGTCATCTTTCTTCATTGCTATTATATATCCCTTCTATAAATTTTCTTGCTAATTATATCACATTCTTAAATGCGTTCAAGTTTCTTTATTACTTTTGACGCTCGCTTAATTTGATATATATACGGAGAGGCAACTTGCTAAAATGGCAACAACTTTTAATAATTGGGGATATTACGTTAAATTTGATAGACGTTTCTGCACGTTCAGCTTTGTGAAATTTTTCACACTCGCCGCCCGTGGCGATTTTGTCCGTCCTTATCACGTTGATTGACAGCTCCTTGTTGCGTGCCGCTTCAACTACCGGCTCGGGCGCTTTGTCGAGAACCTCGGTAGCATGTTCGTAAGTTGTATGCCCTACGCCTGCCATTTCAGCTAATTCATCACGCGATTTTTTCCCAAGCTGTTCTACTTCTTCCCGATGTGCCAAATTTGGCACATCGGTATTTCCCTGCTGGTTCTGCTTTAATGTGGCTAATCTTCTTTCTTCAGCCTTTGCCTTCACGGCATCTTCGCATTTATGCGCAATCTCAATCCTCTGAAAATCATTCAGATTTCTGCGCGACAGCTGGGCGGCACGGCTTGCCCGTTCTTCTTGCAGGGGCGGCGGGGTATGTTTCATGCGGTTCTTGTTTTTTAACGCCAAAAGAAAAAGTTTCACCTTATTTATCGCGACCATTATGCACGACACGACACGACAATATCCAAG
>CALBPU010000048.1 GCA_937899395.1 uncultured Fretibacterium sp. | reverse complement strand
ATATTCAGCTTCCCGCTCCCGAGAAGACTGGCGGAAACGGTATTCTTGACACTGTCTCGGCACGTCAGTCAGCCACTGATTTTGTTGATGAGGAAATTTCCCTTCAGCAGCTTTCAACATTGCTTTGGGTTGCCGGCGGCATAAACCGTGAAAATGGGAAACTGACTTTCGCTAGCGCATTGAATACTCAGGACATGATTATTTTCGTGTTCACGCGGAAAGGGACTTACCGTTATAATCCTGCCAGCCACAGTCTGACACTCATTAAAGACGGCGATAACCGTGTTCTGACAGGAGGGCAATCTTTCGTTGCAAAAGCGGCGGTCGATTTGCTCTACATTCAGGATACTGAGAAATGGGGCAGTTTCAAAGAAAAAATACCGGCTTCCGATATTCTGAATTGCGGATTTGCCCATGCCGGATTATCAATGCAGGGAGTTTATCTTTACGCAGCCTCGCAAGGCTGGGGAGCAAGAACGCGGATGGGTTTTGATAAAGAAGAACTCTCCAAATTTTTAGGTCTGACAGAACAGCATAATTTCACGCTGATGCAGTGCGTCGGTCCGAAACAGTGAAGAATTGCAATTTTTCAGCCCGGCTAAGTTGCTTGATTTCATATTCGCGTTTCATAGCCGAGCTTTTGCTTTCATATTCCTCACAATAAACCAGTTCGACCGGTCTTCGGCTTCTCGTGTATTTTGCTCCCTTGCCTGAATTATGCGCTTTCAGACGGCGTTTTAAGTCTGTCGTCCAGCCGCAATATAAAGAATTATCAGAACATCGGAGCAGATAAACAAAAAATCCAGCCATAAATTTAATATCTCGTGTGGCACGGATGCCTGCATTCATTGCAATTGTGGGAGCAGTGCCGGGTGTTTTTCAGATATTTCAGGGCGAAGAATATGCCGAGAACAACTAATGCGCCAAATAAAACATCGAACATTCTTTGAGTCTCCCTTCATTTTATTTTTGCCATTATCGTCCTGCCATTCTCTTTCAGCCAGGCATGCCATTTCCAGTAATCTGGAAACACGCGCAGGACTTCTGCATAAAAACGCTCAGAATGATTCATTTCTTTCAGATGACAAACTTCATGAACTACAACAGAGTCAATGACTTCAGGCGGCGTAAGCATTAGCAGGCAGTTGAAGTTCAGGTTTTTCCTGCTGCTGCAGCTCCCCCAGCGGGTTAGCTGATTTCGAATTGTAATCCGACCATACGTCACGCCAAGCAGTGAAGCATAATGCTCAACTCTCTCAGGGATCAATTTTAAGGCTTGTTCTGCCAAAATCCTGATTTCATCTATCGTCAATTTCTCTACAGAAGAAAGTTTCCTCTGCCGTTCTTCCATGATTTTGAGATTTTTATCAATCCAATCCTTGTTATCATTAACAAATTTTTCAACTTGCTCTTTCGATGCACGTAAGGGGACTCTGACAATGAGACCTTCTTTCGGCTTAATCTGCAAGGCGAAAGTTCTGCGTTTTGAACGGATTATTTTCATTAGAATCAAATGCCTCAAATAAACTTAACTCATCAATAATCCATGACTCTTGAGGAACATCATGAATTCTATCTCCACTCATATAATTTCCAATTAAAAACGGTGACTTGGGATCGTGCAGCCGGCTCATAGCTGATACTACTGCCGCATCGGTATTTGCATAGCAATATTTACACATGTGCTTACAAGTATTATAGGCTCCGATGTCACTGGAAAGATAACAGGCACATTCTGCCCTGGCTCCCTTCTTCTTAGGAGGATTTAATTTCTTGCCTATAGCCTTTTCATAATCGCTTATTTTCATACAGCCGCTGCAGTCCGCGCCGTGCATGGCAAGTTCGTTCCCCTCGGCACACGGCTTAACGGTCATTCCATGCACGGACGCGATTTTTATAATTTCTTTGCCAAGAGCCAGACGTTCTGCTCTCGTAACTTCTCGAACTTCCGGGAAATTTCTCCTTACTTTCGGATAAATGTCAATAAAACTGATGACTGCCACAGTTGAACAGCCTTCTAATGCGGTTGCCATTTTCTCAAAAGCTCGGACGTGATAACTTACGCTGTAAGTTTCAGAAATGAAAATTGGATCGTAACGCCACGCAATAGAGTTAATGCCCACAATATCGGCAAGTTTTTTGAAGTCATCTAATAAACGGCGTTTATTTGGAACATTAGGCTCGATATCTTTCCCATAAGGCGTGATTGTAACAAACCAAAATTGCCCGTAATCCTTTAACAAATGCATGTATTTGAACATCGGCACTGGATTTTTAGTACAAAATCCAATAACGTCAACAACCGATGGATCAAGACGGTAGCGGCTTACCTGATTGGGATTATATGGATTACGGACGCAGACAATGCCTTCTTTTAACCTGTTTGAAAACCACTCAGAATAAAATGCCGGAATATCCGTCCGCTGGCCGGTGTTAATAATCATTCTTTCAAAATTTCTTCCAATAGCGCTTCACAGCCCCGATAAATATCAGCGTAAGCCCTGGCAAAATCCCTCGTATACCAGGGATCGGAGACCGACCTGTTTTCGCCGGCGAATGACATTAAAAGTCGAACCTTCTTTTCCGGATCGTGCCGGACAACGTAATTAATGTCATCAAGATTCTCGTAATCCATCGCGATTATATAATCCCAGTCTTTGTAATCACTGTTCTTTATCTGGCGGGCATGGCGGTGTGTAAAAGGTATCCCGTGAAGTTTCAATTCGGCTTTCGCATTGGGGTACATATCGTTTCCCAACTCATCAGTTCTTGCGGCAGCAGATGAAATTACGAACTGTTTTTCACAACCTGCCTGACGCACCAGTTCCTTCATAATGAACTCCGCCATTGGAGAACGACAGATGTTGCCGTGACAGACGAATAGAATTCTGAAAATTTTTTGTTCCTCCCTTAAACTTCATTTCAAGAGTATTATAAGTGAAAAATAACACAACGGACGTGAACTCGCATGCAGATTGAGTTAACAGAATTTTATAAACCTTTTTAGCTCACTACTAAAAGGTTGAAAAGTCTTGCATTATCAATAGAAACTGATAAAATTCAGGAAAAATTAGAAAGGCAGTAGTTACAAGCAATGACAAAAACAGAACTTATTGAAGCAGTAACTAAAAAAGTCGATGCGCGCAAGAAAGACGTTGCGCCCGCAGTTAATGCGGTCTTCGCAGAAATCCAGAACGCTCTTTCAAGGGGCGAGAAATGCACTTTCGTAGGCTTCGGAGCCTTTGAAGTCAGGGAAAGAGCTGCCAGAAACGGACGCAATCCCCGTGATCCCTCAAAGATTATAAAAATCCCGGCGAAGAAAGTTCCCGTTTTCAAGCCCGGCAAAGACCTTAAAGGAGCAGTTGCAAAATAAAAAAAGAAAAAATCCCTGTAGCGCGTGCAGGGATTTTATTTTATTCTAAAAGCTCCGTCAGGTCGGCTATCGCTTTCTTCAGCCTGTTAAATTCCTTGACCAGCATTTCAGCTTTTTTCTTGAGAATCTGGTTTTCAATTTCGAGATTTTTTGCCGCTTCTTCTTGGGCTATTTCTTCGACCGAAACTTCCTCAACCGGCTGCTCATCTTCAACGGGCTTGGCATAGTATTTCCATGCGTTAATGGCCTGCCATGAAACGTTATATTTGGCGGCAGCTTTAAGAAGCCCGATTTTATCGGCATCTTTGACAATTACGGCGCGTTCCTCGGGGAGGAAAACTTTCTTTTCCGAAGTTTGCGTTTCCTTTGTTTTCTTTGCAGGTTTGTTCTCTTTTTTGGATTGCTTCAAGATCCACTTCCTGATAACCCAGTAAGTGGTATTGGCTTCTTTCGCAGCCTGAGTAATTGAAGTCTCCTTGGCACGTTCCAGAATCTTGGCTTTTTCTTTCTCGCTGAAATCTTTGGACAATTTAGTTTCAGTTTCAGTTTCAGGCTGCGCCGTTTCCTTCGGTGTCTTAACAGGCTCTTCTATTGCCCTGTCGAGTTCTTTCAGCCATCCTTTGACAACATTTAGTGACGCTCCATACTCATCTGCCGCCTGTTTCACGCCAACCTGACTAACCCGCCTGAGAATTTTCTCGCGCTCATCAGGGCTGAAATCCCTGCGAAACGATTTGTACCCGTAATTCTTGCTACCGTGCGGCATGGAAACAATTTCTTGCGCCCTCTGGTAGTTATCGTCAATTAATGATTTCTTAGGTATTGACAAAACTCTTTTCTCCTTTCGATAAGCGAGGTAAATATTAACATAATTTATAGAAAGTCCTTATTACCTGCAGCCCCCGCCATCTATGGCGCTGCGAAGACGTTCGTATCGGTCATTGCCGAAACCTATTTTTTTAGCGATTGTGTCCGCCCTAGATTTCATCGGCGGGACGCTAGGGATTGGCATTTACGGTCTGGATCG
>CALBPU010000047.1 GCA_937899395.1 uncultured Fretibacterium sp. | reverse complement strand
GTTTTAAAAATTCAATTAGTGTAATAAAGAAAGTTTATCTTTAATTATAATTTTCAAAATTGGATAAACTACAATTTTCAGAAACCCATTTATTTCCTTTTTTTGCAATAAAATTCAAAGCTGTTTTGCTGTCAATAGCTTTTAAAATTATATTAGCGATTGTATAGTCATCTTCTTCAAATGTACTTGATTGAAAATTTTCTGCCATATTTTGATTTTGGTAGTAAAAATCTGAATATGCTATTTCTTTTCTGATTTCATCCGGAATAGCAACTTTTGCTCCAATAACAGGTGTATTACAATGAAATGCTTCGAGAACTGTTATTGGAAATCCTTCAAAGTAACTCGTGAAAATCATGCAATATGCATTTTTTATTATCAAATACGGATTTTCAATATAACCTGTAAAATGAATGAAATCCTCAACTCCTAGAGCATTAGAAAGTTTCTTAGTAATATTGGCAACTTCTTCAGGAGCTACAGACAATCCCATTAATACATTTAATCTTTCAATTAATGTGTTAATAGCACTTGTCATATTGTCAATACTTGATGAATCAAAAGTAAATGCTTTATCATCTTTAACTGTGTTTAATTTTGATACGCTTCCTTCAGGTCGATCTTTATAATTGACAGGAACTTCCACCAAACGATAGTTTTTATCAACAGCATGAATAGTCATTTCTGTTTCTATTTCAAAGCCTTTGGACAGCACCGGAAAACTTTTTGCAAACAAAGGACTTAACGCCCGCATTCCAGTCATAACATCGAATATCGGCTCTTTGGGCTTCCACAAAAAATTGATAAACTTTCGAACCAACTCATTGCCGAAGTTATGAAACAATCGTTTATTTTCCACAAAATATGTTGATGAAAGCCTGTCTCCAATGACCATGTCGGCTTTGCGGGCGAGTATTATCTTTTCGATTTCAACTGCCGCTTCTGCAGGATAGGTATTATCTCCGTCTACCATGAGGTAGCAGTCCGCATCAATATCCCGAAACATAGAACGCACTACGTTTCCTTTTCCCTGCCTGTATTCATTGCGAACAACGGCCCCGGCTTTTTCTGCAACACTTGCTGTTTGATCCGATGAATTATTGTTATAAACATAAAGAGCTGCTTCAGGCAAAACTTTTCTGAAAGACGAGACTACGTCATGTATTGTTTGTTCTTCATTATAACAAGGAATCAAAATCGCAATTTGTTCTTTCATAACTTTAATGCAAACTCCTACTTTAAAAATGGATTCTTAACGTATTATAAGCCAAAACGCAATCCTTTGTAAATTTCATTTAAAACTTCCGGATAATAAAATGTATAGTTCCCATCATACGGAATGCAGAAAAATAAAAACTCAACTATAAACACGGCAAAGGATAATATTATTACCCCTTGTATCAAAAACATCTTCTTTTTCCCTTTGACATATTCCAGCCAGGTTGCTATACCAATGAAACTTACAATACATAACAAATAATAAAAGTCCATACGATAGCGTTCTAACAGAAACGGAGACCAGTAGATATCGAAAAAAGTAATAATAAAGGGAAGAGAAAACATTAATAAGGATATATAATACAGTTTTTTGATCCGTAAAGAATCAGATATGTTTCTAGAAAAGATTCTTGAAGATAGCAGCAAGATTGGAAAATTAATGAAAGCTCCGTTAAAAAAAAGGTATGGAAATTTTTCAGAAGGGGCATTCAAACCGTAAAAATTTTCAAGACTATAAATGATGCTGACGGCAATGAACGGCGCGTAATCGACAACGAAGCCACGACATTAGCCCAGCAAAAGCAGGAAGAAATAAAGGAAAAATTCAAAAGCTGGATTTTTGAAGACCCTGAAAGACGCGAAAATCTCGTGAACATTTATAACGAGAGATTTAATTCAACACGTGCGCGTGAATATGACGGAAGCCACTTGAAATTCGGCGGCATAAATCCCGACATAAATTTGAGGAAACATCAAAAAGACGCAATCGCCCGAATTTTATACGGCGGAAATACTTTATTAGCTCATGAAGTCGGAGCTGGAAAAACTTACGAAATGGTAGCGGCGGCTATGGAGTCGAAACGAATCGGCCTATCGCATAAAAGTCTCTTCGTTGTTCCGAACCATTTAACCGAGCAGATGGCGACGGAAACGCTTAAACTTTATCCGGGCGCGAATGTTTTAGTCGCAACAAAGCGCGATTTTGAAACGAAAAACAGAAAAAAATTCTGCGCGAAAATCGCAACGGGCGATTATGACGCAATAATAATCGGGCATTCACAGTTTGAGAAAATTCCGCTGTCCCACGAACGTCAGGCAAGGTTCATTGAATCTCAGATTGAAGAAATTACGGATGGGATCGCCGAACTTAAAGGTTCGAGGGGCGAACGCTGGAGTGTTAAACAGATGGAAGCCGCGAAAAAAAATCTCGAAACGAAGCTCGAAAAGTTACAGGCTTCCCACAAAAAGGACGATGTAATCACGTTTGAAGAGCTTGGAATTGACCGGCTTTTCGTTGATGAAGCGCATAACTATAAAAATCTTTATCTTTACACGAAAATGCAGAACGTTGCAGGAATTTCGCAGACCGAAGCGCAGAAATCTTCGGACATGTTCATGAAGTGTCGTTACATGGACGAATTGACGAACAGAAAGGGAATAATTTTTGCGACAGGAACGCCTGTAAGCAACTCGATGACGGAGCTTTACACAATGCAGAGATATTTGCAGATGGGGAAATTGCAGTCGATGGGGCTTCAGAATTTTGACGCATGGGCTTCTACTTTCGGCGAAACGACTACGGCGTTAGAGTTAGCACCAGAGGGAACTGGATTCAGGGCGAAGACGAGATTTTCAAAATTTTTTAACTTGCCCGAACTCATGAAAACTTTTAAGGAAGTCGCGGACATTAAAACGGCTGATATGCTGAATTTGCCACGTCCGAAAGCGAATTTTCACGTTGTTTCAGTCAAACCGACAGAGGAGCAGAAGCAACTTGTGGCAGGACTTTCGGAACGCGCAAGCAAAGTCCACACCCGTCAGGTCGAGCCTAATGTAGATAATATGCTGAAAATAACTTCGGACGGTCGGAAAATCGGGCTTGACCAAAGGCTCATAAATCCGTTATTGCCCGATAACCCGAACAGCAAGGTAAACACCTGTGTCAAAAACATTTTTCAAATATGGAACGACACGAAAAAGGATAAATTAACTCAGTTAGTTTTCTGCGATTTTTCAACGCCGGGCAAAGATAAAGGTTTTAACGTTTACGATGACATCAAGCAAAAATTGATTGCTGACGGAATCCCCGAAAACGAGATTGCTTTTATTCATGACGCCGACACGGAGAAAAAGAAAGATGAGTTATTCGCCAAAGTCCGAAACGGCGAAGTCCGTGTTCTTATGGGTTCAACGCAAAAAATGGGAGCAGGGACAAACGTTCAAGACAGATTAATCGCGCTTCACGATTTAGACTGTCCGTGGCGACCTGCCGACCTCGAACAAAGAGCAGGACGAATAATCCGTCAGGGCAACAAAAATCCCGAAGTCAATATTTATCGATACGTAACTGAAAGCACGTTTGACGCTTATCTTTATCAGACGGTCGAGAACAAGCAGAAATTCATAAGTCAGGTCATGACAAGCAAAACGCCCTTGCGGAGCTGCGAGGACGTTGACGAATCCGTTTTGAGCTACGCCGAAGTTAAGGCACTTTGTATCGGAGATACGCGAATTAAAGAAAAAATGGAACTCGATATCGACGTGAACAAGCTGAAAGTTCTCGAAGCGAGTTTCAAAGACCAGCGTTACGCCTTGCAGGACAAGTTAAATAAATCGCTCCCATTGTCAATTTCAAACACTGAAAAGAAAATTGATTTATTAA
>CALBPU010000046.1 GCA_937899395.1 uncultured Fretibacterium sp. | reverse complement strand
TGGTGAAGTTATCTCACATTCATACGTTATTGTTGCGCTTGTGAAAACAGCTTCTAACAAATAACAGCAGAAAAAACGTTAAAATTTTCAAGAAAAATCGTTTCATTGAATATCACCTTTCTAAATGCTAAAACTGAAAATATATAAACTCATTTTGAGTTCTCATAGGCATCAATGAAAAAATTGATAATCCAATAAGGACATAAAAGCACCATCTCTTAAAAATATTTTGCTGTCTAACGGTGAAAATAATATCTTTGTTCAGAGAAAAATAATCCCACAAAAATAAAGGAAGTACAGAAAGCATGATCCTAATTAACCCACTAATACCTATACTCAAACCTAAATGAGTTGAAAAATATTTGCAAAAACATACAATGCTTCATTTATGCTTTGTGCTCTGAAAAATACCCACGCAAACATACAAAATATAAACGTCATAAAAACTTTTACACACCATTCAAATCCGTGAAGCTGATAATTTTTATCTTTCATGAAAATGTTTTCAAGGATTTGCGCAAGACCGTGTATTCCTCCCCATATTATGAACGTCAAATTAGCTCCGTGCCATAATCCCGACACTATAAAAGTTATCATTAAATTTATATAATGCCTCGTTTTGCTCACACGATTTCCGCCTAAAGGTATATAAACATAATCTCTGAACCATGTACTCAACGAAATATGCCATCTGCTCCAAAATTCCCGAATGCTCGCTGAAAAATACGGGCTTCTGAAATTTTCCATTAAATCTATTCCGAAAAGTTTCGCTGTACCTCTTGCAATATCTGAATATCCAGAAAAATCGCAGTAAATTTGAATCGTGAAAAAGAATGTCGCCAAAATTAACGCAAAGCCTTTGAAGTTGTACACATTATCAAAAACTCTGTCAACATATACCGCAACATTATCAGCAATTACTAATTTCTTGAAAAATCCCCATGCCATTAATTTCAATCCGTAAGTCGCTTGTTCATAATTAAATTCGTGATAGGCTTTAATTTGAGGCAACAAATTATTTGTGCGTTCAATAGGCCCTGCTACAAGTTGAGGAAAAAACGAAATGAACGTTGCGTAAATTCCAAAATGTTTTTCAGCTTTAACATTGCCTCTGAAACATCAATTACGTAACTCAAAGTTTGAAACGTATAGAAAGAAATTCCTACAGGCAACAATAATTTCAATGTCATAGGGTGAAGGTGAATTGCGAAAAGTTCCATGAAATTTTTCAACGTCTCGGAGAAAAAATTGAAATATTTGAACACAAACAAAACTCCCAGACATGAAATTAACGTGAAACTCAAAATTAATTTTCCGGCTCTGTCATTTTTACTGAAACGTTCAAGCAAAATCGCCGCAAAATATGAAATTATCGTTGTAAACAAAATCAAGACAACATATTTAACGTTCCAGCTCATGTAAAAATAATAACTTGCAATGAACAAAAGAAACCACCTGAATCTTTGAGGAACTGCCCAATAAATCCCGAAAACAACAGGTAAAAATATCCCGAACTGCCACGAATTAAATAACATTAATGACACCTCCGAAAAATTTTTGTCTCGCAGGTATTGACTTATGATGTAAAATTAAAGTTTTATGATACGTTTTGAAAAAGGGAAAATTTAGGCTAGTGCTGTGCTGTGCTGTGCTGTGCTGTGCTGTGCTGTGCTGTGCTGTGCTGATTTTACACACAAACATAATTTCTTGTCAAGTCCTTTTATTAAAAAATTTTCCTTAATTTTAACACATGAAATTATTTCAAGGAACCAGGTATTGGATCGTTATCCAGCTCATCAGCATAAAGGCGAAAGCTTAACGCATCGGTAGCCATATATACGGCTGCATCGTTATCGTCAGCACATGACAGGCAGCCGGGAAGATCGGGAAATGAAATGCTGATTCCGTCATCTGCGTAATCAAATATGGCAGGGAACGTGTAAACATCTTTCAAGGTACAACCCTCCTTTATATTAAAATTTAATGAGAGACTAATTTCACTTTAGGTGGGTAAGCAGTTTTTTGTTTCTTTGTCCTTTTAGCATAATATAATTATAAAATATGTTCAAACATGTGCAAATAGTTAAGGGAAAAATTGATTATGTTCGAAGTAATTTTAGTGATTATGTATAGCATGAATGATTTTCTACACGAAATAATGTGGAAAATGTATAATAAAAAGTAAGCATTATATCCTAAAGAAAAATTAAAAACGCCGTAAAATTTAATGCGGCTGTTACAAATATTGATTTAATTATAGAGAGATTCAAACGACGACAAACCATGAAAATTAATATCCCTGCTCCTAACCATGCCGTGAAATAATTCCAGCTTAAAACATATGGCAAAAACTTCGCAAAAAAATCCGCAAATTTTTCCCATAACAAAAATATTCCTTCAACAGGAGTTAAAAGTATTTCGACAAAAGGAATTTTAATCAGTGTCAAAAATACAATCACCGAAGCGATCATGAAAGCAAATGAAAAATATAACGGAGCAAAAATATTTAACAATATTCCTACAATAGGCACGCCCTTAAAAGAATAAGACACTTGCGGAAAAGTTACGAAAAAAATAATCGAGCTTACAAACAGCCATATAAATTTTCTCGGAGGCATTGTTGAAAGAGTTAAAGCCGCTAAAACTGAAAGCCTCCAACCAATATCCCAAAATAAAAACGGTCTGTATAACAACAAAATTACAGCCGCAATACTTACGGAATTTAATCCGCTAATTCTTCTGCCGATAACACGTGCAAAAATTCCCGTCTGAAGCATTAAACCTGCCCTCGTTGCACTTGATGAAGCACCTGTTAAAAGTATGTAAGTCCATAAAATTAATGACAGCAGCGCAATATTTTTTCCTCCGAATAAAAATACTGCACACAAAATTACAATTCCGACATGAAAACCTGATACCGCTAATAAATGACTTGTGCCCCATTTCCTGTGCTTATTGTCTAACTCTTGAGTATGTTCACCGAGCCAAGCAGCTTTGAGATATTCGCTTGTTAATTTAGGAGTGTAAATTGTGAGAGTTCGTGAAATTTTTTGACGCATTAAAGGCAGGCTGAATTTTTGCGGAAGTTCTTTAACGTTTTTCATATTGACCCACGCTTTAACATCTCTTGCCTTCCAATAACGTCCTTCATCGAAATCACTGTTTTTGTTTTTAGGTCTGAATGATTTTGTTGAGCCGTCGAAATTTATTCGAGTTCCCTCTAATAATTCTGCGAAATTTAATCTTGCAACAAATTTTCCGTAATGTTCAGTCTCAATTATAACCGCGTACATTCGACCCCATTGTCTTAACATTGTTACAGTGCCGTTTTCGTTATAAAAATCAAAATTTTGTTGGTCAGGTTGTGAAATGCCGTAATAAATTCTCACCGAACATAACGCCGAGAAAATCAGTGCCGCAAAAAATAAGTTCCATTGTTGAGGGAAATTTTTTTCGTAAGAACAAAATATAACTCCCGTAAAAATTAAAGGCATTCCGAAAATAAAAGCATAAATTTTGAACTTATCATAAAGAGCAAGAGCTGACACTAAAGAAATTAATATTGCCAGCATTGGGGAGCGTCTTAAAATTTCCATTTAACGAATTAAAATTTGAGAACGCATTTTTTCGAGAGTTTTTTCGCCGATACCTCTGACATTAAGTAAATCTTCAGGACTTGAAAATCTTCCGTGAGATTTCCTGTAATCAACTATCCTTTTAGCTATCGCAGGGCCTACACCTTTTAATTGTTCAAGCTCTTTAGCTGAAGCGTTATTAATATCGATGAGGACAGAATAATTTTGATTTTGAGCAACGATATTTGAGCGATTATTGGGTACTCCGGGAATTTTTGTGAAATTATTTTGTTGAGGTTGAGGAGCAGGAGAAGAAATATTTTCACGTTCATTTTTTGCCGCAACATAAATTTGAAATCCGTCTATTAAACGTTCGGCCATGTTAATGGAATTTTGATCCGCTCTCGAAGTGAAACCGCCCGCAGCTTCAACGGCATGAAAAAATCTTGAATCAGGAGAAACTTTATAGACACCCGGATTTTTAACTTCACCTGTTACATACACATACCAATCTTCTTGAATTTTAATTTCAGGTTCTTTAACTTCGGGTTGAGTTTGAATTTTTTCTTCATGTTTAGGAGTATCAAATTTTTCGACAGGCTTTAAGAACATCGTTAAGACACCCGCAATTAAAAATGTTGCGATACCTGTAGCAGAGATTAAAATTTTTTTGTTCATGTTGTAAAATACTGCTCCTTAATTTACTATGTTAATATTTTACAACATGATAAAATAAAATAAAAATTACTAGGAGGAATTTCCTAACATGAAAAAAATGAACAAAAATATAATATTATTTGTTTCTGTAGTCGTAATTTTCATTACCCCCCCCCCAAAGTTTAGCTGAACAGATTGACGTTTTTTGGCTTTCAGAACGAGGAACACCTGAACAACTTCAAGAAGCCCTTACAAAGGGAGCAAAGTTTAACGTTAAAAGAAGCATTTCTGATTTCGGAGATGATGATGATTTTGACACGGACGGCTGGTTATTTGAATATGGAGAAACTCCTTTACATAGAGCAGCTGCTTATAATCACAATTCTGAGAGTGTAAAATTTCTCATTGCTCAAGGTCTTGATGTTAATGCTGAAGGCTCAACAGGCAATAGTATACTTGGAAATCCTTTAACTTCTGCTGTAAGATACAAAAATCTTGAGGCAATCCAAGAACTTTTAAAAGCAGGAGCAGACACTAACAGCGAAAG
>CALBPU010000045.1 GCA_937899395.1 uncultured Fretibacterium sp. | reverse complement strand
TAATCCCTGAGGTGCTGCGTCCATACACTGGCTTCGACATCATTGACTAAGGCAAAGACCATACTCGGCATAGATCCCGGAACCAACCTGCTCGGTTTCGGGATCGTCCATGCCGACGCGTCCGGCAAGCCTTTGTTCATAGACATGGGCGTGCTGGACCTCAGGCGCATAGCTTCCCCGTACGACAAGCTCGAATGCATCTACCAGAAGGTCTGCGCCCTCTGCGACCTGCACCATCCCCGGGAACTCGCAATCGAATCCCCGTTCTACGGCAAGAACGCACAGGTGGTCCTGAAGCTCGGAAGGGCCCAGGGAGCGGCCATGATAGCCGCCGCCGCAAGGGGGATATCAGTTCACGAGTACGCGCCCCGCGAAGCCAAGATGGCAATCTGCGGCAACGGAGCCGCATCGAAGCAGCAGGTCGCGCTCATGGTGGAGAAGACACTTGGCATAAATATTGAAAGCCGCTACCTCGACGCTACCGATGCGCTGGCTATTGCCATGTGCCATTATTACTCTCTCACCAGCCCCCTGAAAGGCAAAGGGGGTTCCTCATCGTGGGAAAAATTCATTGCCGAAAATATAAGTCCGGGAGGTTCGGGAGATTTATTAGCTGTAACATACTTCATTTATAAGCTCGAAAAATAATTTTTGCTTGTTAATATTTCGTTTCAAATGTAGAATTATACAAAAACATGCCCAAATTTTCGGGAGAAGCATTTAATGATTTCAGCCCCCCTCCAATTTCGGGGAATATAAATATTCATGCTTAATGTTATTTAGAAAGGATTAAAGATATATTATGCAGTTTGTTTTGGCAATAGTATTTTTCATAGCCGGTTTAAGTACTGGAGTTGCGGCTGTGAAATTTTGGGACAACTCCAGAGTGAACGGGGTTAAACAGCAAATTGAAACGATGCTTAAAGAAGCGGAAGAAAAATCGGAACGTTCTAAGCAGGAAAAAATTACTGAAGCCCGTGATGAGGTGAACAGACTTCGACAAGAAGCTCAAAAGGACATCAAAGAGAGACGCAGCGAAATTCAAAGGACTGAACGTAAGCTCGAACAAAAAGAAGAAAACCTCGACAAAAAAATCGAAAAAGTATCACGCAGAGAAGACGAACTCAAAATTAAGCACGACGAATTTGAAAAACGCCGCTTAAATCTTGAGAACGCAATACAGAAGCAAGACGAAAAACTTCAGGAAATCGCTAATATGACAAAAGAGCAGGCTCAAGAAATTTTGTTAAACAAAACTGAAGCTGATGCAAAACATGTATTAGGCTTGAAGTTAAAGGAACTCGAGGAAAATTATGCCCGTGAAGCTGAACGTAAAGCTCGCAATATTATTCTTGAAGCTATGCAGCGATGTGCCGTTGAAAGTGCAGGCGAAAGCAGTATCAGTGTTGTTCCTCTTCCCTCTGAAGAAATGAAAGGCCGAATTATCGGTCGTGAAGGTCGAAACATAAGGACGTTTGAAAATTTAACAGGTGTTGATTTAATCATTGATGACACTCCTGAAGCCGTAACTTTAAGCAGCTTTGACCCTATACGCCGTGAAATTGCGAGAAGAGCGATGGAGAAACTTGTAGTTGACGGACGCATTCACCCTGCAAGAATCGAGGACTTAATCGAAAGAGCCGCGAAAGATATTGACAAAGAAATGATTACAGAGGGTGAAAACGCTGTTCTTGAAATGGGTATTAAAAACATGAACGCTGAATTAATGAGAACGTTAGGACAGTTGAAATTCAGATTTAGTTACGGTCAAAATGTTTTAGCTCACAGTATGGAAGTAGCACAGATTGCAGGAGTTATTGCGGCTGAACTCGGAGTTGATGAAGAGACTGCAAGACGCGGAGGATTGCTTCATGACATCGGAAAAGCTATTGACCGACAAATAGAAGGGCCTCACGCTGAAATCGGTGCCGACTTAGCAAAGAGATTGGGAGAGCGTCCCGAAATCGTTAGCTGTATTGCCTCTCATCATGATAATCTCGAAGTAAATTCGATTTATGAAGTGATAGTATCGTTAGCCGATGCGATAAGTGCAGCAAGACCGGGAGCGAGACGTGAGAGTATTGACGCATATATCAAACGTCTTGAGAAGCTCGAAGAAATTGCCCAAAATTTTGACGGAGTTACAAGGGCTTATGCGATTCAGGCAGGACGAGAAGTTCGTGTTATCTTAAATGCAGGAAAAACTGATGACGGAACAGTTCATAAATTGGCGTATGACATTGCAAAAAAAATTGAGTCGGAAATGAAATATCCCGGTCAAATCAAAGTCAACGTTGCCAGAGAGACCAGGGCTACAGAGTACGCGAAGTAAATAAAGGCAGGAAATCATGAAGATATTATTTTCAGGCGATGTAGCATGGAACACAGGACGTGAAGTGTTAGAAATATCGCTGCCGTTCTTTAGACATCAATACGGAGCTTTTGACTTCGTTATTATTAACTGCGAAAACGCTGCCCACGGTAAAGGCATGACGGATAAAATATTCAGGAACTTTATCTCTATGGGAGTCGACGCAATGACCAGCGGCAATCACATTTGGGACAAGGATGCATTCTTTGAGACCCTTGACTCAGAGACTCGAGTCTTCAGGCCTGCAAATTATGATAATGCATGTCCCGGCAGAGGCTATGGAGTTATCGAACGCAAAGGCAAAAAGTTAGGGATAATTAATCTTCAAGGTCAGGTCTTCAT
>CALBPU010000044.1 GCA_937899395.1 uncultured Fretibacterium sp. | reverse complement strand
CTACAGGAATTATAGATGCCCTAAAAACAGATTCGGAATTAGCTGCCGTAATGGCTCATGAAATGATTCATGCTGACAGAAAACACAGTCTCAGGATGGCTGCCGAAAGCAATAAAGTAACAATAGCTTCTCTTGCTGTAATGTTATTAAGCGGCGGTTCAATGGCTCCGATAGTTCTTGCACAGCTTGCACAAGTTGCTATAACAAGCTCTTACACTATGGAACTTGAAAGCGAGGCTGACAGGTTAGGGCTTGAAGCATTAATTAAGTCGGGATATTCACCTTCAGGAATGATAACGTTATTCGAGAATTTTATGTCAGAAGAATACAGGCAGCCTATTCACGAATACGGAATATATATGAACCATCCTGAAACACCTAAGAGATTAGCTAATGCCGTAAAAATTTTGCATGATAAAAAAATTCCGATTGAACGAAAATATTCTTTAGGACTTTTAAGGACTGACGTAAAAGAGAATGAAGAAGCGATTAGAATTACGGTTGACGGTTTAGAGGTCTTGAGAGGAGAAAAGAGACCCGGAATTAAAGATGCCGTGTTAAAAACCCGTGAAGCCTTAGACAACTATTTACAGCTTGAGTTAGCTCCTTATGAGCTTCATTTAGTGAACGGAGATTTATATATCGGCAACCGTTTTATATCGGGAAACTATAACGGCCTTACAGCTCCTAAAGAAGTTCGGGGTAATTTGTTGAAGGCAATTAATGCAGCCAGAGCGAAATATCCGACTTCAAAATTTTTCAAGTAACAAATTATTTTAACTGCTCCGAAAATTTTTTCTTGCGACCAGTACCGTCAGACCCGAATTTTTTATCAAGCTGAAGATTATCTCCCGGACTTGTAAAATATCCGCTTCTGACGGTCTCAATTTCTCCCTTATCTAAAAGTTCACTAACCTTCAAAAATTCATAGCCCTGTTCTTCAAGTTCTTTAACAACTTCTCTAAGCAAATTTATTGTGCCCTTAGGTACTAAGTTTGCATGAAATAATAATATTGAGCCTGATTTTGTCATGCCCGCAACTTTTTTCGCATTTCGTTTCGCGGTTTTAATATTTGAATTGTCTCCTGCCTCTGCTGCAACGTCCCACTGAATTATTCTTAATCCCAATTCCGAAATTATTTTTAACGATCTTTCAGAATTTCTGCCGTACGGAAGCCTGAATAATTTTGGAACAGCGTTAATATTTTCAAGCCCTGTTTCTTCACGCAGTAATTCATATTCGGCTTGTGTCCACAAAATTTGCGCTCTTAATTTCTCGTCTGACAATAACGCGCAATTCCCGTGAGACCAATTATGATTTCCGATCTCAAAAATTTCTTCGCTCATTATCTGTTTTACACGCTTTGAATGTGTCCTTATCCATTTACCGCCCATAAAAAGTGTTGCTGGAATTTTTTTCTCCCTCAAAAAATTTATTACTTCCATATCGCAGCCTGTTGTTACTGTATCAAGTTCACACATATCAAATGTCAATGATACAAATTTTTCATCACCTTGAATTTTTACACGCCTTATAACTCCTTCGTCATTTTCAAGAGGCTCTAAGTTGTTCAAAGGTGTTAATCTTGAAGGAGGTGTGCTGTCGTTCTTAATTGCTCTGCGTTGGTCAAGTTTATCAGGCGTCCATTCATCAGCATATAAAGCTCCTGATAAAATCACTGAAAATATTATTGCCGTTAAAAATTTTTTCGCTCTCATTAAAAATTCTCCTCCTGAATTTTTTAAGTATATCATTATGAAGTATAATTTCCGCAGACAGAAATATTTTATTATGAGGTAATAATATAGTAAGCGAGTTTAACAGAAAGGAGGACGATGTGAAAAACATATTGATATAATAGCTTCCGAAAGGAGGTGCATCGAATGTATAAAGCA
>CALBPU010000043.1 GCA_937899395.1 uncultured Fretibacterium sp. | reverse complement strand
GATATCTTTTTGCGAAATATCGGGCAAAAAATTTTTTTTACGTTCAAAATATTCGCGCGTAGGAATAAACGGCTCTGTAAAATCCACGCCGTATTCTTCCCTAAGAGAAATTCCCGGCAGAGTAATAATACCGACTCTTCCTGCGAGTGATTCGGAAACATTTTTCATCATGTGAAATTGCTGAGAACCTGAAAGAAAATATAATCCTTTGCCGGAATTTCTATCAATTATCATTTTTAATTGAGGAAATAATTGCGGTGCATATTGTATTTCATCAATGAACAGCGGAGTGTCATGTTCTTTGAGAAATGTCGATGCTTCATTTCTTGCTGAATTCAAAATTATCGGGTCATCAAGTGAAACCCATTTTGCTATGGGAATTGATTTTCGTAATAACGTTGTTTTTCCAACTTGTCTTGAACCTGTAACAAGAACAGCACCGAACATTTTTGACAATTTATTAATAATTTTTTCAGCGTGTCTTTTTACGTACATAATAATCACTTCCATTCTACTATTATTTAATATTATATATTAAAATAGCCGTAATACCAGAATTAAAACTGAGCAGTTTCGAGTACGTGGTCAAGTCATAATTTCAGTTCTGATTTATATTTATAATAAGTGTTAAGGCTTACATGAAGTTTTTGTGATTTATCATTCGGATCGGCGGTCATGTTAATAATTGAGATGACTTCACGGTCAGAATTTGTCCCGCGAAAATCTTTGCTATACTTCAGAATTAATTGCTGGACAGGAATTTTTTTCTTGATGTTAAGTTTCGAGCCGAATTTTTGACCGATTTGTTTTCCATTACGTCTGGCAGTTTCAATTCCTTCACGAGTTCGCTGATGTAAATCATCAACTTCTTTTTGTGATTGCTCAAACGCAAGCTGAATTTGTCTGCGCGCTAAAGTTAAAATGTAGTCATTTAAGGCATCAAGAATTGATTTTATGAGTGAGTTCGCTGCTTCATCGCCGGAATTAAGATTGAGCGAAATTTTTTTCTCTTGAAGCGTTTTTCTGTAAGTTGATGTGTTAATGTGAGGCTCTTTTAAGAATATGAGCTCAACGCCGTTGTTATAAAGTTCCTGATAAAGTCTGAAGCCGTCCTCAGCGTTACGGGACATTCGTGAAACGCTGTCAAAAATAATCGTATCGCCGAATTTGACTGATTTAACGAGTTTATCAAGTTCTTTGCGTCCTTGAAATTTAGAGCCTGTAAAAGTTTCCTGAATAATCATAGCGTCAGGAAAAAACTTGATAATATTTCTGACCTGACGCTCAATGTTTTGCTTTTGAGTGCTTATGCGGCAATAGCCGTAGATTTTGCTCATAATTAAATTTATATTGCCGTGACTCCAAGAGAATTTGCAAGTTGTAATATGGCATCTTCGGCTAATCTGCTGTACCGTACGATTTTTGCAAGTGGTTCGCCATCTTTGAGCATATCGGTAGCAACTTGTTCTTGGTTTTGTTCGATGCCGCGTTCAATACCTTCAAGGCGTAAATACTCCACGACCTTTTCCTGATCATATTCAGTCAAAAACATTCCTTTCACCTCAGCCTTATTTTTCAATAGAAATTTCTTGATTAAAAAATCATCCGGCATTTCATCAATCGCCGCATCAACAGCGACTTCGATGTCGTGAGAAATTTTTTCGTGTCTTCTGATAGCGTCAACGAGCCAAGCATATTCTTTCAGAGGTTCACACGCCTCCATAAGAGCTTTATTTTTCCCGTAGTTGATATTTATCATCGTAACTATGACTTCAATATCGCCATCGCCGCCAAACGCATCACTCAATCGAAGCTCTTCGCGTTCAGGTCTGTCGCTCCGGCCATTATAAAAGCAAATACATTTTGGACGCGGCAACGTAAGAAGTTTAGTGCCGTACTGCTTATGCTGATAGCCGTGTTCAACGATGTAGGCTTCGTAAAGTTTTGCGGCATAAATGAAAATTCGCAACGGAACATTCGGATTGAATGAACTTTGATGTCCCCATATAATCAGCTCGTTCAAAATCGCTAATATAAACGAAGCGTCATTCTTCATTCCAAGATAAACAGCGTCCTCGATAGTGTTGAATTGAATGTCGTCCGGATTTTCATGATTAGAGCCGTTTATGGCATTGTAAAGACTCAGCGTCCATTGCTTATTTTCCGGATTGCCGAAAATAAATTTGAAGACTCTGTCTTTGTGATGATAATTTATGCCCACTTGAAAAAATCGCCCCACTTAATATTAAATTTAACCATTTTTAGATTTATATTAAATTTTAACCGTTGAAGTGATTTTTGTTAAGTGCTGAAAAAATTCTTAAATTTAGCGAGCGTTAAAAATGAGAATTTACTGATATGAGCAAAATACAGTTAAAGTCAACTTTTATAACGTTACGAAGGTAGGCTCTAAGCGTGTTTACGATGTGATATTGCTATTTTTATTCTTTTTTGTTTTTTTCTTTGATTTATCTTTATCTTTATCTTTAATAACGGAACAAAACTTTTCGTTTTCCCATAAGGCTTCAAAATAGTCTTCATAATAAGAAAATCCATTACCAGGATACCTATATTCAATAGTAATAGTACGTTGGCTCTCACGACCGAATTGATAAGGTCCGATATAAATATAATTATCTACTCTATAATAAAGTTCTGAAGGCAATGTTTCACAAAAACGTAGAAATATTTTATTAACACTATCATTATTTAAATTCTCTACCCATTTTATTAATTCGTTGATTGATTCAGCTGTACTATCTTTAATTTTGTTTTCATCTCTATCTTTAAGAGCTAAAAAATCATTATTTGGATTTACCGTAATAATTCTTATTTTTACATTGCGTTTTAGAGCATTTTTTATAGTTTCCGTTCTGTTTTCTCGTAATGATTTCAAACCATAAGCAAGAATATCAATATGATTTTTGGCTTTTTGCATATATTTATCGACTTGAATATTCATTACAGCACGTTGTTCCTCAATGGAAGAAATTCCCCATATTTCCGAAATATCTTTCGCACGTTGATACTTAAAAATGTAAATCGAAGTTAAGAAAGAAACTATTGAGCTTGAAATCATAGAAGTACCAATACTAATTAATATAGTCTCGATTTTTCCACCGTCAACGACAGCTGCACCTATTAGTGCAAAAATTATTCCCATAAGTAAAATAACACCGTTAATTAGACGTTCTAAATTTTCTAATATTAACTTTAATACTGACATACCTTGCCTCCAGTCTTAATTTTATTGGAAATTCAAGAAGTTTTCATTCCGTTCCACGCCTTAAAACATCAAGATAGTCTCTATAATGAAAAACTCTCTTGCGCAGGGTATGATTTTCTTGAAATAATATTCTTGCTTCACATAAACGCCTGATAGATGATGATACCGTATTGAAACTCATTTTTAACTTTGCTGCAGTTCGCGTGATGTCAATTATCGGATTTGCTTCAATATAGGCAAATAGCTTTAATACACTTATTCTTGCACGTCCCATTTTATTAATTACCGAAATATTATGATTATGAAGTTCCGAAAGTTCTTCAATAGTCCGAATTGCATTGTCTGAAGATTCAATGACGGCACGAAGAAAAAACTTAATCCACTGCTCATAATCGCCTTTTGTTCGTACTTCAGTCATGCGGTCATAATACTCAATGCGATTTTTTTTCAAAAAATACGAAATATATAATGCCGGAGTCGTCAAAATTTTTTTCTCAATTAAAAACAGAACTATCAGTAGGCGTCCTATTCTTCCGTTACCGTCAAGAAACGGATGGATCGTTTCAAACTGGTAATGAATAAGCGAGGCTTTAATTAAAATGTCAGTTTCATCAGATTCATTTATATATTTTTCAAGTTCTGACATTGCCTCTGCCATATCTTCAGGATTAGGCGGAATGTAACGAGCCGTCTTTATCGTGCTTCCGGCATTGCCAATCCAATTTTGAGAACGGCGAAACTCTCCGGGATTTTTTTCTTCACCACGAGTGCCTGACATTAAAATTTCATGAATTTTTCGCATTAATCGGCAGCATAAAGGCAGAGATTTCAAGAGTTCTATGGCTTCTTCAGTTGCTTTAATATAATTCACAACGTCTTTGACATCTCTGTTAACGTTCACGTCAATCTCAGGATCTAAAACATCTTCAAGAGTCGCTTGTGTTCCTTCTATTTGGGATGACATAAGAGCTTCTTTTCGGACATACATAGCCACAAATAAAGCAACATTCGGAATTTGGGCAGCTTTCCCCTCTAGTATGCCTAAAAGATTATTTGCTTTTGCCAGCAGATTTATAAGTTCCTCATCAAAATCAATGGGAGGATCAGGTGGCAACGGAGAAGGAACAAATGGTTTATATTGAGCCTCTCCAGAAAGATTCCAAACATATTTTCCTGCACGTGTCTTCATTTTTTATTTATTCCCTCAATATTGAAATTAGAATTGAATTTTATCATATTTATTTCAAGTTAATTATCTAAGTTGAAATAAGTGATTTTAAAGTGAGCAGTTTTGAACCAGCTTTGCTCACGCAGTAAAATACGCTATTGCTCAATCC
>CALBPU010000042.1 GCA_937899395.1 uncultured Fretibacterium sp. | reverse complement strand
CAATAGTGTTGCCCTTGTTAATGAAGAATAAATTTTTGATGTAAGGCCATTTAATCCATTCAGGCAAAAATTTTTGGCAGTTCGGAACATGAGGCAGTAAATAATTATGAACGTCTACGATATATTCATCAAGTCTCCTTCTTGCTCTTACAAACTGAATACCGTCATATTCAAGAGCTTTTAACACTTCTTGAGGTACTAAATCAGGAATGCTGTCTAAATTTTTTATGTCTGAGTTCATTTCTATGAGAATGGATTTGAAATTTCTCTGTAATTTTGTTCGGAGATGACATAAATTTCTAACTATTCTTGCCTCCTTATCCTGATTCATTTCTTCGTAAACGCTTCTGTAAAATTGAGGGTTCATATTTTCGCTCTGACCTATTCCGAAATATTTATCATCAATTCCGATTAAATATGCAACTCTTGAAACAATTTCCCTTTTTGTTTTCGGAGTGTCAACAGGTGCTGTCTTAAACGGTAAATTCTCCGAAAAATTTTGCAATGACGCTCTCTTGTTATCGTCAAGCAAACTTCCTATGCTAAATTCGCTCATAATATTTTTTTAATTCTTCCCTTCCGTAAAAATTTAACCCCCTCGTCATTTCATGAACCTCTCCCACTTTTCAAGGGGCGCAAGTTTTTATTTTCTTGTCGCTCCTAAGTTAGGGGAGATGTCAGCTTGCTGACAGAGGGGTCTGTAACTTCTATTATAATGATTTCCAATTCTTAAATCCTTTGCCTAAAACTTCCGAAGCATCACAAATTGACACAAAAGCTCTTTCGTCACGTTCCTTCAGGAATTTTTTCAGCATCACAACATGTCTGGGTTCAAGCAGCGTTATTAATACGGGTCTTGCCTGTCCTGTATAACCTCCTTTACCTTCCATACGAGTTACTCCTTTTCCTAATGAGTTTATAAATTTGCTAACTTCGTCGGGAATATTTGTAATTATTATCGCTTGTTTACGTCTGTCAAAATTATGAGTTACATTATCAACCGTAACTCCGTTTACGTACAGACCTACCGAACCGTAAACAACTGCCTCAAGTCCTATAACGCCGATTGAAAATGCAAGTATGAAAAGATTAACGAAAATTGAAAATCTCCCTACTTCAACTCCGTAACGCCTTTTCAATGATACTGCAATAATATCAGTGCCGCCTGTCGAACCTCCGACATTAAATATTAATCCTGACGCCGAACCTTTTAACAATCCTGTTATAACAGTCGCCATGAATTTATCTTCAGGAAGTGAAAGAGGGTACAGAGCAAATACTGAAAGCATTGTTGAAAAAGTGAATACGGCTATGAGAGTGAAAAATATAAATCTAACGTTCAAATCTCTCCATGTCCATATCACGAGTAAAATATTTCCGATTAAAATTACCCAGCTTGGAGAAATTCCGAACATGTAATTCGTCAAGACTGCTATTCCCGACACTCCTAAATCAGGAAATCTATAATGAAGAGTGAAATAATTTACGGCAAATGCTTGAATAGAACTTGCAATTATTATAATCAAAACGGCTTTCCAATCCTCTTTGATAATTTCAGAGGCGTGCGAAAAAATTTTACCCCAAAAATTTTTCATGCTCGAAAAATCTCCTCCATATTAACAAATTTATTTTCAGATTATATTATTTTACCAAAAAGGCTGTGTGAATTTTTTCCTGAACAGTGAACCCTCACACGACTAAAGTAGCGTGCTTCCAGCTGTCTTAATAAGCCGGACTGCCTTTCCACTATACGGTCTAAACTCAGACAGTTTTACCTGCTTATAACTCACAACCTAAGCTGCAAGCCCCGCATTTAGACTAATTAACGTGGCTAAGGTGCAGGTGGTTCTCTTGGAACACAAAGGAACTTTTGCCTTTATGTCCAACCTTGACGTTACCGGCAAGGTTTTATTATATTTTGTAAAAAGCACGGTTAGTGTCTGCAACAGCAGATCTATATCTCTATGACTTACATTTACGAGAAGTATTATAACAAACGAGACGCCTTACTCACGACTAAAGTCACGAGAATGTGGCGGCTTATTTCAATTTTATTCTGGGGTCAATTAACGCTAAGCATACATCAGCAATTAAGTTGAAGAATATTAACAGGGTACTGTAAAAAATCGTAACTCCCATTATTGTCGTATAATCACGATTTGTTATGCTCGTTACAAAAAATGTTCCAAGTCCCGGCACTCCGAACACTTGTTCAACAACAAAACTTCCAGTTAAAATTCCTGCCGTTAAAGGTGCTAAGTATGTTATTAAAGGAATGATTGCGTTCTTTAATGCGTGAATATAAATGACCGAACGTTCGCTCAATCCTTTTGAATATGCCGTGCGAATATAATCTTGTCCTAAAATTTCAAGCATACTTGAACGTATTAACCTCGATATAAAAGCTGCGGGATAACCTGCTAAAGTTATTGCGGGTAATATCGCAGTAGGAAATCCTTCCCAAAATCCTACCGTTACCCAGCCTAAATGCCATGCGAAAATATATACAAGTGCCGCAGCTACAACAAAACTCGGAACAGTAACTCCTAAAGTTGCAAAAACCATTGCGAATTTATCCTGCCATTTTCCATGCTTTAACGCCGAAATTATTCCCAACGGTATTCCTATTAATAGCGACAATATCAACGCAATACTTCCAATCATGAACGATGCAGGAAAACCTCCGGCTATTAATTCATTGACCGTCATTCCTTCGTAACGATATGAAGGGCCTAAGTCGAAGCAAATTACATTCCATAAATATCTTCCGTATTGAATATAAAGAGGATCATTAAGTTGATAGCGGTTCATAATTTTTTCGAGTACAAATGAAGGAATAGCTTTTTCATCGGTGAAAGGCCCTCCGGGAATTGCCCTCATCATAAAAAACGTTAGAGTTATTACAACAAATAATGTAAGCAGGCTTGAAATAACCCGCTTAAAAATATATTTACTCATTACAGCATGTAATTTATTTTTGTGGCGTAGTTATAATCTTCTGCACATGAAACTACAAAATCTTTTGCTAAATCTCTTACGTTGAATTTCAAAAGTCCGTCCCTGATTTTTTGATATTGGCGAGGCATATACTGTCTTAACATTCCTGCAGGAATGTTTTCGGCAATCGAATCAATATTCACGAACAATTTTTCGATAGCTGATTTGATTTCAGGAAGGCTGAAATAATATCTGCATCTGTCCGAATAACTGTACTTTCTCGCAATCCGTTTATCTTCATCGGAACCGTGATAATGTTTTTGCCAGTTAGAAGGATTTTCAAGCATAATTTTTTCGAGTGTCTCAATGAAATCAGCTCGTTTATCTTCAGGCACTAATTCTTTCTCAATCATGCTCAAAGCAAAAAGCCCTTCACGTAAAGCAAATGTTAATGCAGGGCCTACCTTCAAAATTGCTATACCGTCCTCAACCATTTCACGAAGTTTTTCGGGAGGTTGATAATCGGTTGAATGTCCCTCAAAAACAAAATCAGGATATTTTTTTAATGCTTCACAAAGTTTTACGGCTTTAAGTCTGTTATAAGCGTGAATATCTTTGTCTCCAAATTCAACTCCTGGTTGAACCACCACTGCTATAACATCTTCCCAACGTTCCGAAATTTTATGCTCTTTAAATTTTCGTTTGTAAATTTTCAAAGTCTTTTCAAAATCTTCAGGCTTTGTTACTTGCAAACCTTCTTTTTCATCTTGAGAGCCTCCAGGAATCGGAACTTCTGAACCGATTATATATACAGGTCGAACTTCATCGGGATTTGATTTCAATAATTCCTGATAAGCTTTTTCGCATTCTTCCAGCAAAATTGTTCCTCGTTCTGCTATAACTTCATCTGATAAAAATTCATCATCATCAGCAAGTTTCATGCTTGTATCAAGATGAATTTTTTTGAAGCCTGCGAGGACTGCGAGTTTAACGAGTTCCTTTGAATTTTTCATGGCCGTTTCAGCAGGAAGGTTTGACCATACGAGAGGGCCAAAATGATCCGCACCTAAAATTATTTTTTCTCTTTCAAAATTAACTTTATCGGCTATTGCGAAAACATAATCACGAAAATCTTTCGGAGTCATTCCTGTATAACCTCCGAATTGATTAATTTGATTAGCTGTACCTTCAATCAAAATATAATCGCCGAATCTTTTTGACTGTTCCAAAAGAGCTTCAATAGCTAAATCATTTGCCGTACAATATGAAGGCATACCGATTTTCAAGCCTTCTTTGCGACGTTCAAGCATAGTTAATAACGGATTTTTCATCTTCAACAGACCCCCTAATAAAAATTAAACCGTACTACTTAAATCAGCAGTACGGTTCATTAATTATAACTCTCAAAATATCATTTATTTATTTTCGGCAGCGTTTTTGCCTGCAATTCTTCCGAACACTACACAATCCGTTAAAGCATTTCCGCCTACTCTGTTTGTGCCGTGTAAACCGCCTGTAACTTCTCCCGCAGCGTAAAGTCCGGGAATAACTGTTCCGTCATCTCTCAAAACTTGAGCTTCAGTGTTAATTTTCAAACCGCCCATAGTGTGATGAAGTGTCGGTGATAAAGGAACGCAATAAAACGGAGCTTTTTCGATTTTAAGCTCTATTTCGTCCTTATGGAAATCAACATCTTCTCCTGAAGCAACAAGTTCGTTGTAACGAGCAACAGTTGCTTTAAGCCCTTCAGGATCAATTCCTGCCTGTTTTGCAAGGTCTTCAAGTGTTGCAGCCTGATAAATATAGCCTTTAGCTTTCAAGTTATCGAGGTCTGAAAGTTCTTTAACTCCTGCGTAAAATCCGCCTTCACTGTCAAATATTGAGAACATTACCTGACCGGTCTGAGCTACGGTAGCGTTGGAAATTACATCACGACGGCCGCTTTCCTCTACAAAACGTTTGCCTTCACGATTAACATAAATCGAATTTTTAATCACTCCGGCGAAATGACTTTGTAAACCGCCTGTAATTGGATTTCCGTGAGGGTGAATCTGAATATAATCCATTCCTTCAAGCGCAGCATGGACTGAAAGACCCATATTAATACCGTCGCCTGTCGATGTAGGAGCGTTTGAAGTCGGAAGTCCGTTTACTCCGTTGTATTTAACAACCATATCATTGTTAGCTGCATATCCGCCTGTAGCGATAATTACGGCATTTTTAGCGATGAAATGATATTCCTGACCGTTTTTCGTATCGAATGCTATGACACCTGTTACTCTTCCTGCTTCATTCCGTACAAGTTTTTCAGCTTTGCAATTCAAAACAACTTTTCCGTTAAGTTCTTTAACAATTTTTGCAAGAGGTGCAATGAAACCGTTATAAGCTATCTTATTAATTTCGTCCATGCTTCGAGGCCATAAACCTCCGATTGTCTGATACACCATTTCACTCCATACTGTGCCGTGCTTGCTCAACCATTGACGGGCTTCAAGGGCATGACTGCAAAGGACTTTGACTAATTCGGGATTAGCTTTGAAATCTCCTGCTTCCATTGTATTTTGAATGAAACGTTCTACGCTGTCCTCAACTCCGATTTTGCTTTGTCTTTCAGGATCGGGAGCGTTAAGAGTACCGCCAGCTCTCGCAGTATTTCCGCCAATCATCTCATTCTTTTCGAGAATAATAACGCTTGCTCCGTTTTCGAGTGCTTCTGTTGCAGCAGCAAAACCTGCACCGCCTGCTCCTATAATAACTACGTCAGCAGTCATTTCAATCGGAGTATCGCTCTTTGCGGGATAATCAATTTTTCGTGCTTCGAGAACTGAAAGCGTAATTCCGGTTTGTTTGACGCATTCACGAACAGCAGCTAAAAACGCACCGCTCGTTACAGTTGCGCCACTGATTGAATCGCAGGCAAGAGATTGATTTTTCAAAATTTCATCAGTCAGAATATCAATAGCTGCCGTTCCAATTCCGGGAGACTCAACATTCTCTGTTGTGATTGAAATGATTTCATTTTCGGAAAATTTCATCGTAACTTTCAAAGCACCGTTATGACCTGTAACAGTTGCGGAATATTCTCCCGGGACAAATTTGCTTACAACTTCCGATGATTTTGTCCCTGAAGCCTGAGCTATGCAATCATTTACGGCTTCCTGAAGTGCCTTTGACGAATAAGTTGCGCCTGTGAAAATATCAACATCTGTTTTCTGAGCTTTAAGAATTTCGGGAACCATTTTCTCAAACGCTTTATCACCAAGCCCGGATGTTTCTTCATGAGCGATAACTTTGATGTCGGTGATTTTGTTTTCATCGAAAGTTACCTGAACTTTAACGGGCACATCAGCGTTATTTCCCTTGGCTTCTGAAGTGTAAACTCCTGCAGTGTAAGCCGATGCTCCTGACGCAATGCTGAATATCATCAGCAGAACAAAAATAAAACCTAATGATTTTTTCATAAAAATTCCTCCTAAAAATTAAATTTGATTTTAATAATTATAAATCTTATTATCTTACTTTTGCAAAAAAGATAATTGACAAACAAAAAAGAATATTGTATTCTCATTCGAATCATTAAGAGCTTCGATAGCTAAATCATTTGCCGTACAATATGAAGGCATACCGATTTTCAAGCCTTCTTTGCGACGTTCAATCATCGTTAATAACGGATTTTTTATCTTAACAAATTCAACTCCTGAAAATATTTTTAGGTGAGAAGCTATATTCTCACTTTAACAACAAGTTTTTTAACACGTCCCTGTTTTTTCGAAATACACGCAAGGATTATGAGCATCTTCGGGCATGAATAAAGCGAATTGTCCCTTAGGAATTTGAAAATATTCTCCGTCGCCTGAATAAAAACCTGCATCTTTATCGGGATTATACGGAATTTTTTCCTCCAGTTTGTCAACGCAGTTATAACCGTACCATTCTTCACCGCTTAAAGTCATTTGGAGGTCAATAAAATTTTTGTGTGCTTCAAATAATTTTTCGTTGGCTCTGACTGTTTCGACTTCACTGACTTCGTAATAAATATCATTGCCTTCAATCGAATTTTTTCCCAACGGAAGAGTTTGCGGATTATGTTCGACAAAATATTTAACTGCACGTACAACTCTCTCACCCAAACCAACATAACAACATAATGTGAAGGATTATTAAGCGTTCCTATTATCATTTTTCATCAGCTCCGTTTTTTAGAGCATTATATCACGCTCAAATTTTTATAATTGTTTTTACTTTGATTTCAATATATCTTTACTTGAAAAAGATACAATGAATAACGCTTCATTTCACCGCAAAAATCAACTTAATTACGTAGGACGAAAATATGGAATAAATACCGCCTTATTCGCCAGAGTTAAATCCTATAGAAAATTTTTGGCATTGGTTGAAGAAAAAATATCTGACTTAGTTTCCAAAACTACTTAAATTTTTACGGACTGAAACCGATTATTTGCCATGTTTTTTTACCAAAAAAGAGCATACTTCTTCCCGAAACATGCTCTTTTCTTTTCTAGCTTTTCTCCCTTTACCCTTAACTTAATGACTTTGTTATGCTGCGTGTATAATAAAAAATCAAATTTAACTATAAATTATTAAGGAGATGAAAAAAAATTTATGATATGAAAATTAATGACAAATTTTTTATGAAAGCTGCACTCAATGAAGCAAAAAAAGCTTTTGAAAGAGGCGATGTCCCTGTCGGAGCTTTAATAGTTCGTGATGAAAATATTTTAAGTTACGGAAGCGATTCAAAAATTTCAGACCCTACCGAACACGCTGAAATTATTGCTATTCGATCATGCTCGAAAAAATTAAATCATTGGAACTTAAAAGGCTGCACATTATATGTAACTCTCGAACCCTGTCCTATGTGTGCAGGGGCTTGTGTGAACGCAAGAATTTCAAGAGTCGTTTACGGTGCGAAAAATTATAAATCAGGAGCTGGCGGAACCCTTTATAACATCTTAAAAGATTCAAGATTAAATCATGTCTGTGAAGTTGAAGCAGGGGTTATGGAATTTGAATGTCTGAAAATTTTGCAGGAATATTTTTTTAACAGGAGAAAAAAATTATGCTCCCCACATGCCTGATTTCGGACTTGAAAATTTATCAGCCTAATGATGAAACTAAAACTCTTGCTAATGAATTATCATGTCCCGAACTTGCCGCAGGAGTTCTTGAAATGTTGAAGGGCAATGAAGATATTAATTCCCTTCGTGAATGGATAAGGCCGAATTTCACTAAACAAATGGAAAGTCTTATATTGGGTGAAGCAAGCAAAGCCGCTAAAAATTTATGGGATTCAAAAAGCTCGTTCGGAAATGTTTTAGTATACGGAGATTATGACACTGACGGAATATCATCAACAGTTTTAGCAATGGAAATTTTCAGGAACAAAGCTGCTCAAGTCAGATATTTTATTCCTCGAAGAGATATTCACGGCTACGGATTGAACGCAGGTATCCTTGAAAAAATCGCTTCATCAGGCTGCAACACTTTAATAGTTGTCGATTGCGGAACAAATGATTCTGAAATGCTTGAACCATTGCGAAATGCAGGAATAAATATTTTCGTTTTCGATCATCATTCGGTCTCAGCTCCCATAACAATTCCTACAATCGTTAATCCCTGTATCAATATGGAAGCCGGAGAAAATCAAAAAATTTGTGCAACTGCCGTTTTATGGTGTTGGGCATGGAAGGAAAATATAATCTCAAAAGATTTCCTGAAATATGAAATTGACTTAGCTGCAATCGCTACAATAGCTGACTGTATGCCGCTGCATAATCTTAATCGTTCGTTAGTTCGTTACGGAATGAATTTAATGAGGAGTAATCCGCGCAGAGGTCTTGGAGCTTTGTTCGACTGTCTCGGAATTAACAAATCTCAATTAACCGAAGAACATTTATCAATGAGGGTTATACCGTGCCTGAATGCTCCCGGAAGAATTGCTACTGCTGATGCAGGAGTAAGGGCTTTGTTAGGAGCAGGAAGCAACGAGGCTGTTTATTCATGCGTTAATGATTTAATGAGGATCAACAAAAAACGACAGACATTAACGGAAAATATTGCCCGTGAAATTGATGACGGAATTGTAACGGGTAAAGTCAAAAATAAAGTTTTATATCATGCTTCATGGCCGGTCGGAGTTTTGAGCGGAGTTGCTAGCAGGATATGTGCCCAATATAACAGACCGATAGCATTAGCAGCTCCTGTCGGAAGCAAAGTTATTCGAGGAACTTTGAGAGTTCCTGAAGGAGGCGATGCAGTTGGAGTATTGAGAGAAGTTTCGGATAAATTGGAAGCATGGGGAGGTCATAAATATGCAGCAGGTTTTTCGGTGTCGATTGAAAATTGGCGTGAAGTTTACAAAGAGCTTGAACGAATTTTAGCGGACATTGAAATTAAGCCCGAAAATCTTACGCCCGTAATAAATATTTCTCCGTCTGAAATAACTCTTTCGGATTGGAGAGCTGTTTCAGCTTTAGGGCCTTTCGGAAATAATAACCCTTCTCCAAAATTTTATACGGTAAGAAATTTAAGCGGCACTGAAATTAATTCAATGGGCAAAGATGGACGACACAGTTATATTAAGATAAAAAATTCGAGGCTCTTGGCTTTTAACACATCTGCTCGTGATGTTTCAGAGATGATTAATAACGTAAAAGGTTGGGTATATCACCCCAGATTAGATTATTGGAGGAATGAAGAACAGTTACAATTTATTCTTGACTGCGCTGTAACGGAAGGAGGAATTTAAGTTATGGCAACGGCTGTTGGAAAATTAGAAACAGGACGCGAAACTTTTTCATCAATTATGAACAGCGTACCTTCACTTGATAATTCGTCGGATTTTTTGCATGATATGTCATCGTTGCGTGATGAATATTTCTCACGTATTCCCGAAAATTCTAAAAAGGAAATTGTTCGTTCATTATGGCGTGAGCTATGGGCAAGTGCAATGTTATCGCTCAATCCCGAACAAATGCAAAAATTCGGTGAGGCTTTTGTATTTGCTGCTTATGCTCACAGAAATCAGCTAAGGAAATCGGGAGATCCTTATATAGTTCATACTGTGAGTGCCGCTTTAATTCTCGCAGGAATGCACTTGGATTTAGCGACATTGGAGGCTGCGCTGCTTCATGACACTATCGAAGATACCGATGTAACTTCAGAGGACTTAATCGAAAAATTCGGATATGACGTTGAGAATTTAGTTAAAGGTGTAACGAAATTAGCAGGTAAAGATGTAAAAGAATTTATGTCCCGTGAAGATTTAACGAGCGAAAATTTACGTCGAATGTTTATAGTAATGGCTCAAGATATTAGAGTTGTCTTGATAAAACTTGCTGACCGTTTACACAACATGAGAACTCTTAATGTTATGAAGCCCGAAAAGCAGGAACGTATTGCTCGTGAGACAATGGAAATTTACGCACCGCTTGCTCACAGATTAGGAATTTATCAAATTAAAAGAGAACTTGAAGATTTATCGTTCAAATATTTGCATCCTGATATTTATGACGAAGTTGAACGCCGCGTTAAAAAACGTATGCCTAAAATGGGTGAAGTCATTGATAAGGCGATAGATATTATTGAGAAACGTTTACAGAAGGAAAATATCCCTTGCAGAATTAAAGGACGTTCAAAACATTATTACAGCATCTACGAAAAAATGCAGCGTAAAAAAATTTCGTTCGATGAACTTTACGATATTTTAGCCGTAAGAGTTTTAGTTTCAGATGTTTCGACATGTTATGCTGTGTTAGGAATAGTTCATGCTCTTTGGGTTCCTATACCAGGACAATTTGATGATTACATCGCAAATCCTAAAAGCAATATGTATCAATCTCTTCACACTACAGTTATGGCATTCAGTGTCCCTCTTGAAGTTCAAATACGTACTTACGAGATGAATAATTTCGCCGAATATGGAATTGCTGCACATTGGGTTTATAAATCAGGCGGCGGAAGTAAAAAGCTCAACAAAGAAATGGACACAAAATTAATTTGGGTCAGTCAGGCTTTAGAGGCAGGGCAAAACGGAAGCTCTCAGGAATTTATGGACATCTTGAAGAGCGACATTCTTTTAACAAGCGAGCTTTATGTTTTCACACCTGACGGAAAACCGATGATATTGCCGAACGGTTCAACAACTTTAGACTTTGCTTATGCTGTTCATACCGAAATCGGAAATCATTGTGCAGGCGCAACGATTAACGGCAGGATAGTCCCTCTTAACACTCAGTTACATAACGGCGATATTGTAAAAATTTTAACCTCACCTCAAAGTTCACCTTCAAAAGATTGGCTCAAGATTGTAAGTTCAGCAAAGACACGAAGTAAAATCAGAAGTTATTTCAGGCAGGCCGAAAAAGTTGACAGAGAAGAAAAACTTGAAAGAGGCTGGAAATTAATTGAGCGTGAATTAAAGCGCAGGGGATTAGCCGATATTAAGCGTGAAGATTTCAATAATATCGACGAACAATTAATCGCTGTCGGATCGGGAGCAATAGGTTCGGGTGAAGCTGCTCAAAAATTGGCGCTTGCGTATTTACAACATCATTCAATGCCTCAAAACATGCCCGTCGAAATTTCAAATGAACCCGCCGTTCACAGAAAAGATAACAAATCTGATATTCTAGTTGAAGGTGAAGGTGGAGTAAGCGTTACTCTTGCAAGCTGTTGCAGCCCTGTACCAGGAGATGAAATTGTAGGCTATTCATCTGTTAAAAGAGGTATTACAATTCATAGAGCTGATTGTAAAAGTATTGCAGGAAAAAAACATGAACGAAAAATCAAAGTCTCGTGGGCATTTCAAGAGAGCGTTAATTCGGGTCGTAAAATAAAATATTACACTGCAAGATTAAAAGCTGAAGGAGAAGACAGGGAAGAATTATTGTCCGATGTAACGAAGGCATTAGGACTTGAAGGAAGCAGCATCGCCGGAATTAAGGCAACGATTGTTGGAAATAGTTTGATGAGAATGAAAATTGAATTGCGAGTAAAAAATCTTGAACATTTATATTCGGTTATGGCAAAATTAAATGAAGTTCGCGGAATAATGGAAGTAACGAGAGGATAAATTTTTATGAGAATATTAATTCAGAGAGTTAAAAGAGCTGCTGTTACGATTGAAGGAAAAGAACGCCGTGAAATTAATCAGGGTATGTGTGTTTTAATAGGCATGACTCACGGTGATGATGAAAAAAAAGCTGATTGGCTTGCTGAAAAAATGGTCGGTCTTAGAATTTTTGCTGATGATGAAGGCAAAATTAATCTTTCATTGAAGGACATTGACGGAGAAATTTTATTAGTATCTCAATTTTCGTTATATGCTTCATGCGTCAAAGGCAGAAGACCGGGTTTTACAGATGCAGCCAAACCTGACGAAGCTGAAAGAATTTATAATTATTTTGTTGATAAGGTTAAGGGAATGGACTTGAAAAAAGTTTCATGCGGTGAATTTGGGGCTGACATGGAAGTTGAAATAATCAATGACGGCCCTTTGACATTTATAATCGATTCACCTGAAAATTAACGAAAGGAATAATTTTGAATGCACTATAAAAATTTTCCATTAGGAGCATTATGGACAAACGGATATTTATTTTGGGACGATGAAACTCGTGAAGCATTTTTTGTTGATCCCGGCGGAAAAATGAAAGCCGTTACAAATTTCATCGCTCAAAATAATTTGAAATTAAAAATGATCTTATTAACTCACGGGCATATTGATCATATAGCTGGTATTCATGAACTCGTTGAATTTGTCGGAGATAATATTTTTATCGGCAAAAAGGATTCTTACATGCTCAAACACCCTTCAACGGATTTACAGAAATTATTAGGAGTTCGTTGTAAAGGTCTTGAAAATTTCAAAGAGGTTGAAGAAGGAAGGATAATAGATTTTCCCGGTTATGAAATAAAAGTTTTAGAGACTCCCGGCCATACTGAAGGAAGCGTTTGTTATCTCATAACGGATTATGAAGGCCATAAAGTTTTGATTTCGGGTGATACTTTATTTGCTCAGAGTGTCGGACGTACTGACCTTGAAGGAGGAGACAGTTTGAAGCTCGAAATGTCATTGAAAAGATTAGCGGAATTTAATGACGGATTACATGTTTTGCCCGGTCATGGTACTGAAACTAGCATAGGTGAAGAACGTGAATTAAATCCGTATTGGCCGCGATAAAAATTTATATGAGGAAAGAATAAAGATGTTCAAATATTTTTCCGGAATGTTAGGAATGGACGTTGGAATAGATTTAGGTTCGTCGAATATTGTTGTTTATGTTAAGGAAAAAGGAATAGTATTGAATGAGCCTTCAGCGGTTGCGATAAAAAAATTACCAAGAGGCGAAGGTATTCAAGTTATTGCAGTCGGACATGACGCTAAAGCAATGTCGGGAAAAGTTCCTCACGGTATTGAAGCAATATGGCCTCTTGAAGGAGGAGTTATTGCGAATTTCGATATGACTCAGGAACTCTTAAAATATTGCTTGAAGCGTGTAAGTTCAAATAATGCTTTCATGGTTCACCCTCGTGTCGTAATTTCAATCCCTGCCGAAGTAACAGGTGTAGAACGTAAAGCTGTAATTGATGCAACATTAGGAGCAGGAGCAAGTGAAGCCTATGTTGTTGAGGAACCTATTAGTGCTGCTCTCGGTGTAGGACTTCCTATTGACAGACCAAGCGGCTGCATGATTATTGATATTGGAGGAGGAACAAGTGAAGTAAGTGTTATATCATTGGGAGGAGTAGTTGTTACGAGTTCGTTAAGGACAGCAGGACGAATGATGGATAACGCAATAATTAATATGATTCGTCAGCGTTATGCTCTTCTAATCGGTGAAACAACTGCCGAAGAAATCAAAAATAAAATCGGTTCCGCTCTTCCTATGGATCCCGAACTTGAAATTATAGTTAAGGGACGTGATTTATCGGGAGGTCTTCCTAAGAGCGATACTGTTTCATCAATCGAAGTACGTGAAGCAATGGAACCTGTTTTCACCGGAATTGAAGACATGGTTAAAGTAGCTATGGAAAAAATGCCCCCCGAACTTGCTAAAGATGTTGTTGACAGAGGAATAATTTTAACGGGCGGTGTAGCTTTGATGAACGGATTTTCAGAGAGGCTTTCAAAAGCTATTAACACCCCTGTAATAGTTGCTGAAGATCCTTTATCTTCTGTAGCATTAGGACTTGGAAAAATTTTAGACAATCTCGGAACAATGCGAAGGGTTTTAATGTCGGTTGAGCGCGGTTCACGTTAATAAATGGACAACACAAGAAATACAACTCGTGAATGGGTTCACGGACTTACGGCTTTAATACTCGGATTATTTTTGTTGGGAATAAGTTCGGGATTAGGCATTGTGAAAAATATTGTTGATTTATGGGGAGCGTTGTTATCAGTCCCTGAATATCCTGCTGTAGTGATGAGGGAAATATTTTTGAGTTGGCATTCATGGTCAAGGGATAAAAATACCCTCAATTCCGAAGTGATGAAACTCAGAGATGAAAACGCTGCTTTAAGATTGGAGCTTGCGAAAATTACGGGCGAAAAAATTTATTCTGATGACAAAAATAATTCCGATATAAAGACAGCTAGAGTTACATTAAGAGCGCCGATGTCATGGTGGAATGAAATACGAATAGACAGAGGAGAACATGACAACATTACGCAAGGATTGCCGATTTTTCATGAAGGATATTTAATCGGAAGGGTAAGCAGCGTCACTTTAATGTCATCGTGGGCTGAATTAATAACTTCTCCGTCATTTTTAATTCCTGCTGTAATCGAAGAGACAAGGGAGCTTGGAGTAGTTGCGGGAGATGGAAACGGTACGGTAGTTTTGAGATATATTCCGGCAGGCAGGGGAATTAAAACAGGAATGAAAGTTAGTACGGCCATGATAGGGGAACAATTACCGCCTGGATTACCGATTGGAAAAATTGCGGGAGAGATTGCCTCAAATTCTGACGGATATGCGACATATAAAATTGAACTCGGAGCAGATTTATCGAGATTTTACACTGTGAGTTATTGAGAAAATGTTATTAATAATTTTGTGGCTCATTCAAGATCTTTTAACAGTTTTTGTGGGAGGAGGAATGCAAATTCCCGGAGTATTTATGCTTGGACTTGTCTATAAACTTTTGTTTAATGAGGGAAGCGACGATAATTTATGGGCAATATGGAGCGCATTTGCCGGAGGAATTTTATGGGATTTACGTTGGATAGGTGTGCCGGGATTTTTCACTCTCAGCAATGTCATAGTTGTAATGATAGTGATTCAAGTTTGGGGAACAATCCCTCCGCAAGGCAGGACTTCAGGAACAGGTTTGCTTGTATTTGTATTAATGGAAATCTCGCAGCTTATACCGCCGATGTTACCCGTATTAATTTTAGGCGGCAATACAGGTTGGACATTCTTTTTAATTCAACAGGCTTATTCACTTCCCGCAATTTCTGTAACAATGTATTTATATCTGCAAAGAATGAAAAAAACAAAAGTCTAAGTTATAGTGAAAGCACTTGAAAAATTTCAAACCCTTTATCAGGGACGGCTCGTCTCCCTTGAGAAGGGGAGATGTCAGTGAAATTGACAGAGGGGTCTGTTACTTTTTACGTGTTCTTACTATATACCATAATTCTACAATGCTATAATTCTTTTCATTATGGAAATTTTAGACAGCAGACTTAAATTATTTTTATATTTGATTACGGGATCGATTTTAATTTTGATAAGCGGATTATATTTTTGTCAAATTTATCACGGCGATAAATATGTCCGTCTTGCTCATAATAATCGTCTCAGAATGATTCGTTTTGCAGCTCCCAGAGGCGAAATTTTTGACCGTAACGGAGTTCCTTTAGCTGTAAATGATACGACCTTCAGCATTATGGGTTATCCTTTGGACTTAAACACATCAGAAAAAGTTGAACACCTCAGCAAAATTTTAATCCGACACGGAATACCTATGACAGTTAATGACCTCGAAAAAATTATAAAGCAACAACGTTCCGCACCTTATCGTGTAATGAAAATCGTTCCGAATTTAACGATGACACAAATGGCTGAACTTGTAGCTGATTATGATTTTCCGAGAGAGCTTTTTCCTTTAAGCGTATGGAGGAGGACTTATCCTGCCGGGAGTGTAGCTGCAAATATTTTGGGATATGTCAGCGAAATTTCAGAAGCTGAATTGAAAGCTCATTCCGAAGAAGGTTATATGGGAGGAGATTTAATCGGTAAATCCGGTATTGAAAGAGCTTACGAGGAAGTTTTGCGAGGCTCTCCGGGGCAAGAGGCATTGGAAGTTGACGCAAGAGGTCGAAAGGTCAGAACTCTTGACGCTACACCTGCAATAAAAGGTGAAAATTTGAATTTGACGTTAGATATAGGAGCGCAGAAATTAGCCGTTGAACTTCTGAAAAATTATAAAGGTGCATTAATTGCTATGGAAGTTAATACGGGAGCTGTTGTAGCTCTTGCATCAAGTCCCGTTTACGATAATAACCCTTTAACATGGGGAGTATCTGCTCGTGAATGGAACTCTATAATGAATAATCCCGACCGCCCTATGCTTGATCGTGCAATCGCAGGAGTATATCCGCCTGCTTCAACTTTTAAGGCATTTATGTCAATAGCTTCTCTTGAGGAAGACGCTATAACAGCCTCAAGCGTATATTCATGTCGCGGAGGATTAAAATTCGGCTCACATACTTTCAAATGTTGGAAGCATTCGGGGCACGGAGGATTAAATGTTGTAGGAGCATTGCAACATTCATGCGATGTATTTTTTTATCAGGTAGGATTGAAGACTGGTATTGATAAATTAATTAAATGGGGAAGAAAATTTCATTTAGGCGAGCCTACAGGAATTGATTTACCCGGAGAAAGCGGAGGAAATATTGCCGGGCCTGATTGGAAAATGAGACGCTTCAAACGTAATTGGGTTAATGGCGACACGGTTAATTATTCGATAGGTCAGGGATATATGTTAATGACGCCGTTACAAATTGCCAGAGTTTATGCTGCGATAGCTAACGGAGGAAAACTAGTTACTCCTCATCTTAATCAAAAAAATTACAAGACGCCTGAAAATATCGGCATTAATCCTGAAAAATTAGCGATAGTTCAAAAGGGACTTGATTATGTCGTAAGCAGGGGAACAGGTTCAAGGGCAGGACGTTTCGGAGTAAAGATTGCCGGTAAGACCGGTACAGCGCAAAATTCACACGGAGATGATCATGCGCTGTTTGCAGGTTATGCGCCTTCAGATAACCCTAAATATGTAGCTGTTGCAGTTATTGAAGGCGGTAAACACGGAAGCAGTGTTGCAGCTCCTCTTGTAGGTCAACTTCTTGCATACTTGTTGTCTCAGTGAACAAAATTATTTCTTGAGATACTTATCAAAGAAATCGACCATAATTTTCATAACAGGTTCCTGAACCCAATAAGCTCCGCCATGTGCAGCATTCTTCACGACATATCTTTCAGCTTCAACGCCTTTAGCCTTTAATGCTTGGAACAATAAATCAGTCTGTGAAGGTGATACGAGTGTATCAGCATCGCCGTGCATTAATAACATCGGGGCTGATTTTTCGCTTACGTATGTAATCGGGCTTGCATAAGCGGCTTCTTCAGGGTGAGCCAAAATTCCGCCGTCTTTTCCTCCGAATGTCGGTGTACCGAGTGCCCAAAGTGCTTCAGTTGCTCCTGCTGAAGCGTGGCCTTTCTGGTTTTCTTCGTCGTAATCCATTCCGATACAGGTTATATCAGAAATTCCGAAAATGTCCGCAGCACATAAAACATCGCTCGAATAATCAAGGAAATCGCCCTTTTCAAATTCTTTCATTCCGTTTGTAACTCCGACGAATGAACTTAAATAGCCGCCTGCACTGTTGCCCAGAATACCAACTCTGTTTATGTCAATGTTATACATGGAAGCATGAGCGCGTAACCAACGTATAGCGGTTTTGCAATCTTCAAGAGGAAGAGGGAATTTTGATAACGGTGCGTAACGGTACTCAATGCTTGCAACAACGTAGCCTGCTTGAGCAAGTCTCATTCTCTGCTGAATCCAGTTATTTTTCGGAGCCATAATGAAGCCGCCGCCTGTAACAAAAACGATTAACGGCAGAGGCTCTTTTGAATCTGGAACAAGAATGTCCATGTGAAGTGCGTAAAGCTGTGAACCACGCCAGAAGCCTTGAGCAAAAGGTATTCCCTCGTAGAGATTAACTTGGTTCGTTGTCAGTTCGATGTCCAAATATTTGCTCTCGAATTTTTTTGCTTCTTCAGCAAATGCCCACGAACTAAATAACAGAATAACGATAAAAGCAACTAAAAGTTTTTTCATGATAAAAAATTAATACCTCCATAATAAAAATTTTTTTTGGTTCCAAAATTGATTGAAGGGTAAAGCGAACCCCACGTGTGTGGGGAAAAGACTTTCATAACTACATCAAAAACAGCATCAACACTAGCACACTTGGCTATAATAATTTTGTCAAAAAACTCAACCCTTCGTGCCTCTTCAGCAGTCTGTTCTCCGATACATACGGCTGTAACTCCTTCGCACGTATCTTTGACGCTTTTAACATTCAACAAAAAACCTCGAACTGTTGAAGCACTGGTGAAAATTACAATATCAATTTTTGGAATCTTTGTTAATTTTAATACATCAATTTTATAAATGCAAATTTCATCGAAGAAAGATTTTTCAGGAACGCCGTTTAACGCCCTGAGCAGCAAAATTTTTCCGCTCAATTTCTTTAA
>CALBPU010000041.1 GCA_937899395.1 uncultured Fretibacterium sp. | reverse complement strand
GAAGCAAACTTGACGGCCTGAAAAATTTTGCGGGCGATTACAAATTTGAATACGGTAAAGCCGTTAAGATTCGTGAAGGCAAAAAGGGAAGTATTTTTGCTTTAGGTTACATGGCCGAAGTAGCATTGGAAACAGACCTTGATGTTGATATTTGGGCTGTGTCATGTCCTCTTGCTCCCGATATGGAAGCATTAAAGGAAGCTGCGAAGAAGGGAAAAATTTTAACAGTTGAAGATCATAACGTTAATACGGGAATGGCCTCAATAATGTTCGTTGAAGCCGTTAAAAACGGAATTGCCCTTCCCGAAGTAAAAATGCTCGGAGTAAACCACTACGGAGCTTCAGGAACTTCCGACGATGTCAGAGCTGAGATGAAAATTTCAGCCAAAGATATTGCGGAGGCTTTTTAATGAACGCAAAAGATTTAATCATTAACGGTAAAACTGCTCTCGGAATTGAATTAGGTTCAACCCGTATTAAAGGTGTACTGATTGATTTCGAGGGCAATGTTCTTGCTTCAGGCTGGCATGAATGGCAAAATTCATTTGTTGACGGAGTATGGACGTATTCGCTTGATGATGTTTGGAAGGGTTTGAAGTCGTGTTATTCGGCACTTCGTAAGGAAGTTGAGACGAAATACGGCGTAACTCCTAAAACTTTCGGAGCAATAGGAATAAGCGCAATGATGCACGGATATATTGCTCTCGATAAAAACGATAAACAGCTCGCACCGTTTCAGACTTGGAGAAACACTAACACCGAAAAAGCAACGGATATTCTCACGGAGTTATTCCAGTTTAATATTCCGTTGAGATGGTCAGTTGCTCATTTATATCAAAGGATTTTAGACGGTGAAGAACATGTTAAAAACGTTGCGTCAGTCTTTACACTTGCTGCGTATGTTCATTACAAATTAACGGGCAAAAAAGTTATCGGTATCGGCGATGCTTCAGGAATGTTCCCGATAGATTCAGAAGTGCTTGATTATGACGAAGGCATGGTGAAAAAATTTGATGACCTCGTTAAAAAATCCGGCCATGAATTAAAACTCCGTGAAGTTTTCCCGAAAGTTTTAGTTGCTGGTGATGACGCAGGGAAATTAACTGCTGAAGGTGCAAAATTATTAGACGAAACAGGAAATCTTGAAGCAGGAATACCGATGTGCCCTCCTGAGGGAGATGCAGGAACAGGAATGACCGCTACAAATTCCGTTGCTCCTCGTACAGGCAATCTCTCAGCAGGAACAAGCACTTTCGCAATGATAGTCCTTGAGAAAGCGAAAAAACTCTCGAAAATTTACCGTGAAATCGACATGGTAACAACTCCTTCAGGCTTCCCTTGTGCAATGTCCCACGCCAATAACGGCACTACAGACTTAAACGCATGGGTAGGAATTTTCGGCGAATTTTGCAAGTTAATGGGAGTTGAGGCTGACGCAGGAAAATTATTCAATGTTCTTTACACTCATTCATTAACGGGCGATAAAGATTGCGGAGGCTTGATGTCATTCGGATATTATTCGGGCGAAAATATCACGTTGATTAACGAAGGCAGACCGATATTTTTACGAACACCTGAAAGCAAATTCAATCTTGCTAATTTTATGCGCTCACATCTTTACGCTTCAATCGGAGCCGTAAAACTCGGAATGGATATTTTGCTTAAAGATGAAGGCGTTAAACTCGATATGTTAATGGGGCATGGCGGATTGTTCAAAACCCCGTTAGTAATGCAGAAATTTTTAGCAGCGGCTACGAACAGCCCTGTAAAAGTTTTAGCAACTGCTTCAGAAGGAGGAGCTTGGGGAATTGCGTTATTGGCGGCATATCTTGTTGACGGTAAAAAATTCGGCCAGCTTGAAGATTATCTCAACGAATGCGTGTTCAAGAATTTAACAGGTGAAGCTGTCGAACCTGATCCTGAAGAAGTGAAAGGCTTCGATATTTTCACGGAACGTTATTCAAAGTGTCTTGAGGTCGAAAAATCGGCAATAAATTCTATGGATTGGTAAGAAAAAAAATACCCCTCATTGCGAGGGGGATTTAATATTAAGGAGGAAAAAATTTTATTATGTCAGTAATTCATGAAACTTTTAATCTCGGTCAAAGTATTTGGCTTGACTTTATCGATCGCAGCATGATCGCAGGCGGTCTTCAGAAATGGATTGATAACGGTGTTGTCGGAGTAACCACTAACCCTTCAATCTTTGAAAACGCAATCGCAAAAACTTCGGACTATGATGACGAAATTAAATCACTTGCAAAAGCCGGAAAAACAAGTGCAGAAATTTATGAAGTTTTAACGGTTCAGGAAGTAGGAGCAGCCGCTGATATTCTTCGTCCTGTTTACGATAAAACAAACGGTAAAGACGGTTATGTCAGCCTTGAAGTCAATCCTTTAATCGCTTCGGACAAAGAGACAACCGTTTCAGAGGCAAAGAGATTATTCAAACTTCTCAATCGTCCTAACGTCATGATTAAAATTCCCGCAACTCCTGAAGGCATTGAAGCATTAACCGAAGTTATTTCAGCGGGCGTTAATGTAAACTCAACGTTAATTTTCTCGCTTGAACAATACGTCAATGTTGCTAAGGCTTATATTAAAGGCGGCTGCAAAGCTGAATCGGTTGCTTCAGTTTTTGTAAGCAGAGTTGACTCGGCCGTTGATAAATTGCTTGCGGAGAAAAACGCGACAGAACTTTGCGGACAAATTGCAGTTGACGGAATCAAATTGATTTATCAGAGCTTCAAGGAAATTTTCAAGGGTGTTGAGAGAAAGCAGCGTCCTTTATGGGCAAGCACAGGCACGAAAAATAAAGCCTATTCGGATTGCAAATATGTTGACGAATTAATCGGCCCTGACACTGTAAACACTGTACCTCCGGCGGCAATGGAAGCATTCTTCAATCACGGAAAAGCAGCTTTGACTCTTGAAACAGGACTTGAAAAAGCTAAAGAGGATATGAAGAAAATTAAGGCTATAGGAATTGACCTTGATGCAGTAAACGCTAAATTACTTGCGGACGGTTTGACTCAGTTTAACAAAGCTTTCGAGTCGTTAATGGCAGCAATCGAAAGTAAAGCGAAATAATAAAATGCCCCCTAAGCAAGGGGGTTTTATTATTCTTCCCAAAGTCTTTCGAGCCTGTAAAAATCTCTGCCCTTATGGCTGAACACATGTACTACAATATCTCCGGCATCAATTAACCTCCAATTAATGCTGTGTTCTCCTTCGATTTTGCATTTGCGTCCCTCTTTAACCAAAACTTCTTCAGCAGTTTCAGTTAAAGTTTTCATGTGGGTTTCAGAATTTCCCGTTACAATTACAAAAGCATCAGATAAGCTGCCTTTATCTCTGAGGTCGAGAGTGATAATATCTTCACCGTTCTTTGAATCTAACGCTTCAACAATTTTTTCAAGTATGTTATCCATGATTTTATTCCTGTTCACCGTCCGAATCTGATATATCAAGAATATCTTCTTCTTCATCATCTAAAGGATTTTCAACTTCCTTAACAGGCTCCGAACTTTCCATCATTTCCGAAGCTTCAGGAACAAATCCTATTCCTTTATTAACTTCGGCCATGATAGCTTTCATAATTTCGTCCTGTAAAGGTTTATTCTCGGATAAAAATTTTGCAACAGCTTCCTTGCCTTGACCGAGAGTTTCACCCTTATATGCAAGCCATGCACCCTTTTTGATGATTACACCGTAATCAACTGCCATATCAACAACAGCAACTCCTACAGGTATTCCCTTGCCGTAAATTAAACTTGCGTGTGCTGTCCTGAAAGGCGGTGCAAGTTTATTCTTGACTACTTTCAAATAAAGTTCATGGCCGATTGTTAAATCGCTTTTTTCAAGTTTTTTCCCGCGCCTTACTTCAAGCCTTATTGAAGCGTAAAATTTCAATGCTCTTCCGCCTGTTGTAGTTTCGCTAGGACCGGGTGCGTATCCTGTCGAAATCATAGCTCTTAACTGATTGATAAATACAACGATACAGTTTGTCTTAGCAATGATTGAGGCAAGCCGTCTTAATGAGTACGACATCAAACGTGCCTGTAATCCTAATTGGCTTTCACCGATTCGGCCGTCAATTTCAGCTTGAGGTGTCAGAGCTGCAACTGAATCAACAACAACAATATCAACAGCTCCCGTTCTTACTAATTGATCCAGAACATAGAGAGCTTGTTCACCGCTGTCAGGTTGAGACAAATATAAATCCTCAATATTAACTCCGAGTGTTAAAGCAAGTCGGGGATCTAATGCGTGTTCAGCGTCAATGAATGCTGCAATGCCTCCTGCCTTTTGAGCTTCGGCAATGGCACATAACGCTATCGTAGTTTTTCCAGAACCTTCAGGGCCGAAAATTTCAACAATACGTCCCTTAGGATAGCCTCCAATTCCCAGAGCAACATCTAACGGAAGAATACCGCTTGGAATTATATCAATATTTTTTTTCGCATTATCTCCGAGCCTCATTATTGCCCCTTCACCGAATTTGCTGCGAATATCCCCGATTGCTTCCTCTAAAATCTGCTCACGGGTCTGAGCTGCTTTCTTTGTAGCTTTAGCCAGTTTTAATCACTCCTTAATCATCACGTTTGAATTTTAGTATCTCGCCTGTTACAGCATCAATATCAAAATCATATTCCTGACCGTTTGAAACTGCTTCAAGCTGCCAAATAGGTCTGAAGCCCGTACTATTCGGATAATCATCGGCTTCGTTATCGAGTTCAACGTCTTTGAAACGGACGTTATTTGAGTCTAAACGTTTTGCTGCAATATCCTTAGCTTGTTGTGCTGTAATTAATTCTATGTTACGGCGTGAGGCTTCCTCAATTACAAAATGTTCATCATCATGACAAAATGCCTGACACGATAAAATTCCCAACAACATTACGACAGCAACCAAAAATTTTATTTTCATGTTAAAAACCCTCCTTTATATTTTGTAAAATTTTATTCAGCGCAAAATTCACAGCCGAATTTCTAATATCATTCCGATTGCCTGCAAATTTTATCATGAAAGCCTGAGATTTTTTGTTCGTTTTTTTCATTGCTACACCGAACCAAACCGTACCGACGGGTTTTAATTCGCTTCCTCCGTCAGGCCCCGCTATTCCCGTTACTGAAACCGAAACATCTGCATCATAAATTTTTAATGCTCCTTCAGCCATTTCTATTGCACATTGTTCACTGACAGCACCGAAATTTTTCAGTGTCTCATCTTTTACTCCGAGAATATTTTTTTTCGCTTCATTAGAATAGGTTACGGCACTTCCATTGAAAATTTCCGAAATTCCTGCTACCTCCGTCAAAGCAGCTCCTATTAATCCTCCTGTACATGATTCGGCACAAGCGATTTTTATGTTTCGTTTACGTGCTTCAATCAAAATATTTTCAGCGATATTTTTTTCCATATTAACCTCACAAAGTCGATATTAATTCATGAATCCAGCCCGAATGATATAAGTAACCGTTCAACAACTGCAAAAATATATTTGCCATAATTCCTCCGACAACATCATCGGCCATTATTCCCCAACCTCCCGGCAATTTCTCCATCGCTGAAACTGGAAAAGGCTTCAAAATATCAATAAGCCTGAACAAAAAAAATCCCGGAATTATAAATCCTTTAGGCAATAAAAATATACTCAGCCACATTCCCGGTAATTCGTCGATATTTAGGAAGCTCGGGTCTTTCATGTTGAAAAATTTTTCAGACATTCCTGTTGCCCATACTCCGATTAAAGTTACAAGGATTATTGCCCATAAAGGAACATCGACGAAGACACTAACGATACATGCTGCAAAAGAACTCACAGTACCGGGCATTCCTGAAGGTATAAAACCTAATCCGAACAAACTCGCTATCCAAACATAAATCGGATAATTTTTCATCTCTTTTAATCTCGACATTTAATTCACAACCTCTCCGAATAAATCATTTTCGTTACAGTCAACAATTTTTGCTTTTACAACATCGCCTAATTTTAATTTCTTCACGTCAATTTTTGAAACATTAACAACTCCGTCAACTTCAGGTGCATCACGATAACTTCTTCCCCAAGCTTCATTAGCTTCCTCGTCAATATCTTCGACAATAACATCAAGTTCTTTGTCAAAAAATAATTCGCTGCGTTCCTGTGAAATTTCCGATTGAATTTCAGTTAATGTTAAATATCTTTTTTCAGCAGTTTTTTCGGGAATTTTGTTTGGAAGTTCAGCGGCCTTAGTTCCCTCTTCAGGAGAATAAACAAACGCTCCTAACCTGTCAAATTCAATTTCACTGATGAAATTTACAAGGTTATCAAAATTTTTTGCGGTCTCTCCAGGAAATCCCGTCATTATTGTCGTCCTTAATGTAAACAAAGGATCAACGCTGCGGATATAGTTAAAGATTTTTGTCAGGTGCCCTGCGGGGCATGGCCGATTCATTTTCGCTAAAATTTCAGGCTCAGAATGTTGAATCGGTATATCGAGATAATGAAGAACTTTTTCATGTTCAAGCAAAAAATCAACAAGTTCTTCATTAACTCTGTTAGGGTGGAGATATAAAAGCCTTATCCAAGTATTTTGCGGAAGCTCACTGTTAAGAGCATGAATTAAAGTTTTAAGGCTCGTACCGTCGTTAAAATCTTTCCCGTAGACTGTTAAATCCTGACCGACTAAACAGATTTCTTTAGCTCCAGCAGCACATAACATCAAAGCCTCATCAATTAAATTTTTCAACGGAACACTTCGTAATCTTCCTCTGATTAAAGGAATTGCGCAATAAGAGCATAAAGTGTCGCAGCCTTCACTGATTTTCAAGTATCTTGTCCAAAAATTTTTGTTGAAAGCAGAGGAAGTTAAGAGGCAGTTTGAGTTATAAGAACCTCCGAGAAATTTTATGACTTTATCCCATTCTTCAGACCTCACAAATAAATCAACGCTTGGTATTTCCTTTTTCAATTCTTTTTCGTAACGGTTTACAAGACAGCCTGCGACAATAATTTTCTTGATTACACCGTCAGCTTTTAATTTTTCAAGGTCTAAAATTGCGTCTATGTTTTCCTTAACGGCATCTTGAATAAAACCGCAAGTATTAATAATTGCGACTTCAGAATTTTGGGGTTCATCGGAAATTTCATGTCCGCAAAATTTTAGCTGTGCGATTAGGTGTTCACTGTCGGCAGTATTTTTCGCACAGCCCATACTCATAAAGAAAATTTTCATATAATTAACTTTTAATCCTCGTATTCGCTAAAAGAATCTAAATCGATCGCTTTAACCTCAAAGACCTTTTCAACGTTCACGCAAAAATTATTCGAGACCATTAAACTTGCAAGTTTTTTGCCGTCAATCAGAATGACTCTTTCATTATTTGCCATAACAGCAGCTTGCTCTGAAAAATTCGCTAATGTCGCAAAAATTCCTCTTCCGCTTTTTTCAACTAAAACTTTAATGAACTCCTGCATATCCGAACGGCTGATAGCTTTTTCGGGTGAAGATTTTCGGGCTTGAATATAAATCGGAGTTGCTCCGGGATTTTCATGGTCGATGATTACACCGTGAATTAAATCGCTGCCTTGAGAATAACGTGAAGTCTGAAAAGCAAAATAACCCATTTTTGAGAGCAAATCTATAACGAGCCTCTCGAATTTATCCGAAGGAATTTTTGATACAAGGCTTAAAACTTCATCAGCAAGTTCGGAGTTGTAACGGGCAAAAGCCTCGTTAATATCCTGCGACGATTCATCTGAATAATCATCATCTTGTTCAGTTTCGGCTTCAGCTTCAAAATCTTCGTCTTCATTAACTTCAGATTCAGATTCTTGAGCCGGAATTTCTTCAACATCTTCAACATCTTCAACTTCATCAGATTCTTGAATTTCTTCTTCAGGCTCTTCAGGTTCAGCCTCAACAGATTCCTCGACTGCTTCGTTAAATTCTTTGTCTGAAAAATCCTCTTGAATTTCTGTTTCAGGTTCTTCGGAGATTTCATCAAAGATTTCAGGTTCTTCAGCAACAACAGGAATTACCGGAGCTGATATATTAATTTCCGTTTTTTCTTTCAAAGTTTCGACTAAATTTTCATCATTCATAAAATCAAAATCACTTTCAAGAGCTTTTGAGCCTTTCGGAGTTATCATGTAAGTACCTTTTGAAGGAAATGACATGAAACCGTGACTCTTCAAATAAATCTTAGCTTCATTAATATTATTTCTGAAGATATTTTTATCAACAGAAGACATTTCGTCTAAATTCTCGCCCAAAGAATCAGCCATTATTTCGAGAAAATCATTTACTTGTAAATTGTGAGGAACTTCATCGCTGAAGACTTCAAGCAATGGCTTACGTATTTCCTGAGTGCTTGGGACAGGCATAATAATTTTTCACCGATGCGAAAAACATAACAACACTTGATATTAATTACATTTTCCTTACTGTTTCACCGAACCCGACACTCTGAAATTCAGTGTATCGTTTGTATAGTTCTCCACAGTCATTACGGGGGCATCGAATCCCCTTAGAGTTAGGCTAATCAGCTAATCTCTCTAAGTTCAAAGCAGCGTTGAAATCCCTGTCGATTATAATTCTGCATTCAGGACATTTATATATTCGTTCCGACAGCTTCAAATCTTTTTTCACATAACCGCAATTTGAACATGTTTTTGAACTCGGATAAAATTTGTCGGCAAACTTTATTTTTATTCCGGCTTCACCAGATTTATTTTCGATGAGCTTTCTCAACAAATATAAATTCTGTTCCGCGATAGCTCTGGCAAGATGTCGATTTTTCATCATTACCTTTACGTTCAAATCTTCCAGTACTATGACTGAAGGTTTCATGTTCACGATTTTTCGTGCTGTCTGCTGAACGTATTCATGCCTTTTGCGCTTTATTCTGCCGTAGATATTCTGCACCTTATATTTTTCTTTCAAATAATTTTTCGAGCCTTTTTGTTTTCTCGATAATTTCCTTTGATGAT
>CALBPU010000040.1 GCA_937899395.1 uncultured Fretibacterium sp. | reverse complement strand
GTCGACTTTATTCGGAGCGTAGGCTATGGTTACATGACAATTTGAAGTTATCGATTCGTCTTTGCCGTAGGCAGCGTCAAGCTGTGCTTTATCCTGACAAATTAAATAAGCCTTGATATTCCAGCCTCCGAAATAAGCGATTGCCTGCTCAAAAATTCCTAATTTTCCAAGTGCAGGAAATTCATCGAGTAGCAATAAAAGCCTGTGTTTATAAGGAGCTTTCATTTGTCCGCCCTTAAACTTCATTTCAGGCATTAAAATAAAAATTAATTGTGAAATAAAAAGTCTTACAAGTGGCTTCAAGCGCTGAATATTTGTCGGATTTAAAACTAAATAAAGCGATACGGGCGAATCATTGTCCATAATGTCCTGAATTCTAAAATCACTTGCCGCTGTATTCCTTGCTACAACTGGGTCAGTGTAAAGTCCTAATTTTGCTACAGCTGTTGATAAAACAGACGAGGCTTCTTCTTCTGCACGGTTCAACATTTCATTAGCAACTTGTTCGACTACAGGATGACAAGGATTTTCACGGACTTTTCCTGTCGGATCGTAAAAAACGTCGCCATCGCGTTTATGTTCGTATTGCTTCCATGAATTAGCCATGTCTTCATAGCCGTTGCCCGTGAGTTCATGCAGAACCTCTGATAAATTCCCAGTCCGCCCTTCGTTTCGTGCCTTATAAACAACGTGAGTTATTGTCCCGATTAACAACGACCGCGCTGTCTGTTCCCAATGCCCTTCAACTCCTTTACCATCAGGGTCAACTAAAAGTGTCGCAACATTCATAACGTCGCCCGTTTCGTAAACCGTTCCGATTCGGATTTCCGCAAGCGGATTATAACGTGCGCTCCGTCCCTCGATTGCGTCAGTCGGATCCCATCGCAGAACTTTATGGCCGTTTTGATGCCGCCAGCCTGACGTAAGCGAAAAATTTTCCCCTTTGATGTCCAGAACTACGGCGGAATGTTCCCAAGATAAAAGCGTTGGAATTACTAAGCCTACGCCTTTCCCTGAACGTGTCGGAGCAAAGGCTATCACGTGCTCTTTTCCGTTATGACGCAAATAATACTGCTGGCCGTCTTTAGGATTTATCCAGCCTCCGACATAAACTCCTGCGCCTTTTTCATTTTTAGGCGGTAATAATCCGGCTTCTCGTATTTCGTCAAGTTCCGCATATTGAGCAAAGCCGTATAAATTCGCCGCGTCCTGCATTGAGTTTTTATTTCTGATATTCACGCTGATTAATGCAACTCCGATAAAAGCAAGGTCGCCCATCACGATTAAACTGTCAGTAAAATCTTTCATGTCGCCATTACTTTTTTTCCATAATTTCAGCCACTCTAAAATTTCAAACGGCGAATAAATTTTTATTCCTGCATAACTGAATAATTCGTTTGGAAGTCTATTTTTTCCGATGTCCCATGCAAAAAATTGCGTTCCGGCTATGAACGAACTTAAAATCAAAATAAATCCGATAACTGCAAGCGCGTTTGAGCCTTTACGTTTTGACGGTCTACGGAATGAATAATTGCCTTTGATTGTTGTCTTCATCTTATTTTATGGCCTCCTGCTGACTTCGTGCGCGGCTTTTATGTTTTTCGAGTTCAAGAGATTTCATCGCTCGGGCTTTTTCTTGACCTGACGGCCATTTCAAATCTAATTTTTCACCGACTTGTCCGACTGTCGGAGCTTTGAGTTCAAGGCACTTCAATTCATAAATAAAAAGGCTTCGACCTTTGATGAGCGTTAAAGTTTCTTTCGTCCTCGAAATTATTTCTGCGCCTTTAAGATTTGGGAATTGTCCCGGAAGAACGATTTTATTTTTCGTGATGTCTTTGTCAGATAATCCAGCTTGCTTTAATTTTTCAAGCGCATTTTTATCTTTGCGGAGATTTTTCTTGATTTGCTCCAAAATGTCGAGCGTGTCGTTCTGCTGGGCTGATGTTTCATAACCCCGAAACGAAGAATTATCAGGCGAACGAGGGTTTTTCAACAATGAAACTGCCGCTTCGATTTCGTTTTCTTCGGCTTTGCTGATTTCAGCAACTTTTTCATTTGGGACTTTCTTAAGATTTTTTAGGCAATCATCACGGACTTTTGCAACTGCCTCCAATTCTTTTTGAGAAGCTCCGCGTTCAGTCATTATCTTGATTAAAGCGTTCCAATTTTCCTGATATTTTGAAATTTCTTCGGCTGTCCATTTTCGTTTTTTATCAAGTCCCTGAGATTTTAATTTTTCAAAAATTTTTCTGTGTTCTTCGTGAATAAAATTAAAATTTTCATTGCTGTCCGTCATTTTTTTCCGCTCCTTAAAATTATTTTCTGCAACGTGTACGAGTCCGCGACTCCTGCGCTGTCATAACAGCTTTGTGGGAGTCGTCTGAAAAAGAAATTTTGAGATTTTCGCCGACTTCGGGAATCCTCTCTAATTTTTCAAGCCTGTGGGCAAAAAGACTGCGCTTGCCGCTCAACTGGACGCAATAGCCTTTTTCTTTGTCAACATAACGGATTTCGCCCTTATATTCCTGTCCGTCAGTTCGGGGATTCGGATAGACGTAAACATCTCCGTCAATCAGCT
>CALBPU010000039.1 GCA_937899395.1 uncultured Fretibacterium sp. | reverse complement strand
ATTCAGATTTGCCCGGCAACATGATTGCACAAATTTCTGAAAATGTTTGGGATACTGCAACAGGAAAATATTTGTTAATCCCGCGAGGTTCACGAGTGATAGGGACTTATGACAATCAAATTTCTTACGGTCAAAGCCGTGTTCTTGTGATGTGGAATCGATTAATTTTTCCCGATGGTTCAAGTCTCGTTCTTGACAACTTAAAGGGCGCGGATCAATCAGGTTATTCCGGCTTCAAAGGGGCTGTAAACCGTCATTGGGGTTCGATAATTTCATCAGCTCTTTTGGTTTCTTTGCTTGGTGCTGGTGTTGAACTTGCTGCGCCAACTGATAACGGCAATAGAGATAATGACGATCCTCGTTCTATCTTGGCTGAAAACGCGGCCTCTGCAGTTGCTGAGGCAATGAGTCAAATTATCCAACGAGAAGCAAACAGGCAGCCTACTATCAAGATTAAGACCGGTTATCGTTTTATGATTTTTGTACAACATGACATTATTTTTCCGCGTGTTTGGAAAAATTAAAGAAAGGAGATAAAAATATGCGCTTATTTATTGCTGAAAAGCCAAGTCTTGCACGCTCTATCGCCGCTGTTTTATCAAAGCCGCAAGAAAATAACAAACTCTTTATAAAAGCCGACGATGATATTGTAGCTTGGGCGGCTGGTCATCTGCTCGAACAGGCTATGCCCGAAGTTTACGACATAAAATACAAAAGTTGGAACAAAGAATATTTGCCGTTTATTCCTGATGTTTGGAAAATACTTCCTAAAAAAGATAAAGGTTGCAAGGAATTACTCGAAAATATCCAAAAATTATTGAAACAGGCTGATGTTGTTGTCCATGCAGGCGACTGCGACAGAGAGGGCCAATTAGTAATTGATGAGATTTTAGAATACTGCGAGTATACTGGTACAGTTTTGCGTATTCTTATCAACGATACAAACCCCGAAGCCGTCAGAAAAGCTCTCGATAATCTCAGACCTAATTCCGATTTTCAGGGCGACCATGATGCTGCTGTTGCACGTAGTCGTGCAGATTATTTACATGGAATAAATTTAACTCGGCTTTATACAAAATTAGCTGAGATAAACGGCTACAACGGTAAACCTCTTAAAATTGGCAGAGTTAAAACTCCTGTTACTGCCCTTGTTGTAAGGCGTGATGAAGAAATAAAATCGTTTACTTCAAAATCTTTTTGGGTTATTCAAGCTGATATTGACGTGAAAAGCGGAACGTTCAAAACCGTATGGAAACCTAAAGACGAACAGAACGGTCTTGATGGAGAAAAAAGGCTTGTAGATAAGGCTGTTGCAGAAACTTTTGCAAACAAATTAACAGGAAAATCCGCAACAATTACAAAATACGAGAGTAAAAAGCAGTCTTCAAAGCCTCCCGTCGGCTATTCGCTTCCGAAATTACAGATGATTGTATCTAAAAAATATGACATCTCTCCGGCTAAAACTTTGGAAATTTGTCAAAAACTCTATGAACAAGGAATTTTAACTTATCCGCGCTCTGACTGTGAATTTTTGCCTGAAGCTCATCAAGACGAGGCTGAAAAAGTTTTTGGTGTAATTGAAAAATTATCTTCCGTTAAAATTCCTGAAAATGTCGATAAAAGCCGCAAAACTTCAGTCTTTAATTCTAAAAAAGTTGAAGAACATCACGCAATTATCCCGTCCGCTTCGTGCAAAATTTCTAAACAACTTGAGAAAGACGAGGCTTTGATTTTTGAGCTGGTTGCAAAGCGTTATATTTCGTTCTTCATGCCTGATTTTGAATTTTTACAAATTAGTATTAATGCAAATATTGACGGCGAATTATTCTCTGCTTCAGGCCGGCAAATTCTCAATGACGGCTGGAAATCTCTCGAAAACGATTCACAAGGTAAAAACGAAGATGACGGCGAAAAAAATAATTCTGTTTCGTTACCTGAAACTTCAGAAGGCGAAAACGGCTCTTGCAGTTATATCAACATTTTAGAGAAAACTACAAAAGCTCCGGCGCGTTTTACAGAAGCGACTTTACTCAAAGCCATGAATGAGGTTTATCTCTATGTCCAAGACCCCGAAATTAAAAAAATCCTTAAAGAAACTGTCAGTAATACCATGTACTCGTCCCTCCATTTTGTGTTATGTTTAGCTTCTTTAATTTTTTCGTCCAAAGTTTTTATAAAAATATCGCCGTCAGCTACATTGCCGTTGCCTACGAAGTTCAAGAAATTTTTTAGCTCCGGGTTGATATCGTTTAATTTTCCTTCAGTATTTAGAAAAATTGTGTAAGCTCCGTCATTGAGTTCTAATTCTTTGTCCTCAGCGCAAAAATTTCTGATTCAGCGTGGTACACAATGCCCGGAGAATTAAATTTCAGCATAAAACTAAAAATTATTGAACCAATTGCAACAATAGTTGCGGAAACAATATGGAATCCTACACAAAAAACTAAAAGGCTCGACGAGAATACAATCGAACTTACAGCTAATATTCCTGACTTGAAAGAAGTAGCCCGATGGGTGCTTTCGTCCGCCCCATATATCACCGTTGAAGAGCCTTACGAACTGCGAAAAATAGTCAACGAGTTAGCCCAGCAAATGGTGGAGTTAAATAATTTACTCAAATAGAAATTGTATGACAACATTAATCTCAAATTGATCGAAAACGCCGAAGAATTTTGTCTAAGATTCTTCTTTCGTATTTTACGCCGTTTAAAATACCAACACTTCTCTATTTTCATCATCAGCTACAACTACGGCAGTTATGACCATGCGTCCTTCGGAATCATAGCTTTTGGCATAGCCCTTTTCATTTAATTGTTTTAGTCCTTCGTCTTTTTTCTTGTCAACGTCAGAACTTTTCTCAGCAAACTTAAATTCCAATACTGCTATTTGCCTTTCAAATTGTATAACAACATCAGAGCGACCCTTATACGTATGAACTTCTGCAAAAGGAATGAAACCAGCTCCGCGTAACAGCATGACAAATAATGATCTGTACCAAAATTCGTCCCGATTGGGGAAATCTTCATAAGGAATATTGGCAATTGCAATGTTATACACCGCAACGACTTTCTTGACATCACCAGCGGTTAAAAATTGCCAAATTTGTGTTCCAAGCGTTAAAAATCCGTTGACATGATAAAATTCATCGAGATACATTCTAGCAATGGATTTTCTGACTTCTTCATTAGGATAGTCCAGCGTTATTACGCCGTTCTCAAATTTTTCAATAGTAAGATAGCCACTTTGGTAAAGGAAACTTTCAGGTTTTGAAGTTTCTATTTCATGGCTGTCAGCAAAGTCCGAAGGCACTTCAATATGGCGGTATTTATCAGGATTTTTAATTTTATGTTCTTTCATGTATTTAGCAATGAAAGACGGCGAGCCGGAAGTGTACCAGTAATTATCTAAGCGTCCCTTGCTCAGGCATAGCATCATTGAAAAAGGATTGTATAGCCGCGTAAAACCGTCAAAAGAAAAGCCGTCATAATAATCTTTCAGACGAACAAGCAAAGAATCAGGGCTGATTTTCATCTTTTGGGAAGCACTGTCAATCCAATCCCTGAAATAAAATTTCAGTTCATTTTGCGTATAGCCTGTTATATCTCCGTATTCCTGATCTAATGAGATATCTGAAAGATTATTCATTGCCGAAAATACGCCTGTTTTGCTGAATTTAGAAATTCCAGTAATAAAGACAAAACGTAAATGTTCATCGTAACTTTTAATCGTTGTGTAAAATGAACGGAGAACCTCCCGCA
>CALBPU010000038.1 GCA_937899395.1 uncultured Fretibacterium sp. | reverse complement strand
AATTTCCAAAGCCTGTAAAGAAAAAATTGCTGTCAGTTTAATGTCAGAGTAATGTCAAAATTCCGAAGTAGTGGCACACGAAAAAAAAGGGACGATTGTCATTACTCTTAGGGCAAATTTTATGTTAAAAAGTTGGACATCTGACGAGAAAAAATTTATCCTCATGAGTGTCTTTGAGGTTACGCTTGAGACAACTTCTTGGCATGATTGCGACACCACTATAAAAGTTCTAATGAATTAACCCCAAAAATTCACCTCAACGACACTTTTCTTCCTGAGATCTGAAATAATTAAAGGCTGGGAAAAAATCAAAAAGCAAATCGCCTTTAAGTCCGTTACGATTTTTCAAAATTTTAAGTTGCATATCCTGACTGCTCAAATTACGCGCAGCATCCTCCATCATCTTTCTAACTTCACGAAGTCGCTTTGACCTGACATTATCTGCTTCATTTTCACGATAATCCCAACCGTTATATTGCAAGCCAATTAAAACGTCGGAAGAATACTCAATCGCTCCCGACTCTTTGAATGAAGCCATACTGACAGGCGCAGAATAACTCTCGCGGTTAAACGAAGAAACTCCGAGCACTGGAATATTAAAATCACGGCTCAATCTTTTAAGCTCCGTGATGTTTCTGTCAACATTTTGTTTGTCAGTCATCTTGATTGAATAAGGCGCAAGAATTTGAAGATAATCAACTACGACAACAGGGGTCTCATTCCTAAATTTCCTAAACTCCTCGACTTTTTCCTTAATATATGAAACTCCGACATCGCCGATCCCCTCCGTGATATGAATATTGCGTCCCCATTCAGAATATTCATGAATTGAATCTGCGATTATCTTATTCTCATGTTCATTCTGATAACGACCTAATAAAACGCTTCGAGTTGTCTTGGCATAACCAGCAGTCTTATATTCTTCGATACTCTTTATTAAAGACATTCGGCTCAAAGTCTTAGCTATCAATTCATTCGTAGCCATTTCAAGGCTGAAAATCAAGACTCCGTGTCCTGACCTCGCTATGTTATCGGCAATCTGCAAAACAAGAGTAGTCTTGCCCAATGAACTGTTAGCTCCGATAACGTAAAGTCCGGGATAAAGTCCTCCGTCAAGAAGCTCATCAAGTTTCTCAAAGCCTGTCGAAATGCCTCCGCCCAACTTATTCTTTTCTACGGTCTTCATGAAATTCTCCAAGCTGTAAGAAACGGACTCACGTTCAAAACGTTCAGAAGCCGTCTTCTCAACAGCACTTGAATTTTCCTCCTCAAAAACTGCGAACTCTAAAGCCTCTCCCATTTTAACCCACTCCGTAAATTTCAATCGGTCATGCATCAAAAATTCATTCGCGTCCTTATACGTCTCCGGCAAGGGAAAATGCCTGTAAGAAAAAAATCCCAACTCTTTAAGAGCCTCCATAAGTTTTTGCTCAGCTTGCTGTCCTTTCAAGTCATTGTCAAGCTGAATTATCAAGGGAACTTTCGGAGGCTCTGCTCTCACTGCTTCAATCAGCTTTCCGATATTCGCAATACTGCCTAATCCTACGGCTTGTCCTCCTGCGTCAATAATCGAAAGGGCATCAATCTCTCCCTCAACGACAAAAACGGGCTTCAAATTCTGCTTTAATGCGCCTGAGTTAAAAAGCTGTGTCTTGCCTACTCGCATTTTTGAATATTTAGCCTGTTGTTCCGTCAAAACCTCTCTTGTGTCTCGCGCAAGATAACCTCCCGACCATACGGGAATTATAAGACGCGGAGAAGTCGGTGCAGTCGGAGAGGCTTTCCAGTCAGGAATAAACCCGATATGAAATTTCTTCAAAGTTTCAAGGCTTATCCCTCTGTGATAATTCGTCTGAGTTAAATTCGCCGAAGCCCTCTTAAAAAATTCAGTCAGATCTTGAACGCCAACGCCCTTATTTTGCATTTCATGGAGGGGAGTTTTTTGAGCCGTGCGATTTGTCATCGGACTGAAATAGTCAACTGCAACGCCGAAAATTTCACAGGCTTTATTAAAAATTTCGTTAAAATCCGTCAGACTAAACTGCGTTCCGATAATTTCAAAAATATCCGCATTCTTAAAACAGTCTCCGCCCCAACAGGTAAAGTGTCCCTTACTTTTCGGATTTTCTGTTATGCCAGTGCCGTTTTCGCCAGTGCCACTCCCACATATAGGACAAACATAGCCCTTGCCGCTTTTATCACGCTTGAAATATTCCGTAGCGTGTTCCCTGATGTAACGCTCTAAATCTTCTCTTACCTCACGAATCATAAAAAAATTTTTTCCTCCTGATTCCATTTGAAATTTTTTGCGCCTGTAAAAGGAAAATTTTCCGTATTTTATTGAAAGAGTAGATAATATTTTTTCTTTATAGGCATTTATTTTTTGTCCGTTGGGTGTAGTGTAAAGGAACGTCGCCCCTTTTAATGGGGGCGTACGTTCTTAAGATATTAATATCTTAAGATATTAGGTTTTTTGACACCCCATAAAGTTTGATGAGTACTGAATAAAATTTTGGGCTTGCCGTAAACGACCCCCCCTTTTGCCGTAAACGACCCCCCCTTTTTTTGTGAAAAAAGTTTCTTTGATATAGATTATGCAGGAGGTTATCTTAGATTTTTTGTAAAGCATTGTTATTAGAGGTTTTATGATATGCCTTTTTTATAAACTCTTATAAATACTGGATTTATTTTTGATGTTTTTTGTAGATGCTCGTGAAAACTGAATTTATGTTTTTTTATAACTTAATTTTTTCTGTGTAAAGATAGATGAGAACTTAAATTAAGTCCCTTATTTTTTCTTCTTTCTTTTAATTTCGCGTTTTTTGATTTCACGGACAGGATAGTCTGTCCATGTGATTTTTATCAGGAGATTTATAAATATCTCATAATCCATATTTTTTAGCTCTTCATCGGTTAATGGTTCTCCTTTGCTGTGGCAATATTCCCACGTGAAGATTTTTGTTTCCTCTAACGCATTCATTCCGATTTCAAACGGCTCAAGAATTTTCCGTTTATAATCTCTATCTTTTTGAGCTACTTCCTCTTTTGTGGGAATATTGGGACAAGTTTCTAAGAGGGTACGGACGGAGATAATATCTTGGTTTTTAGTCCCGTAATTCATGTTTTTATGGAGTGAAATTCGGCGACCTAATAAATAGGCGTTAGGGTTGCGATTGTCATTTAGTGCTAAGAATGCTTGTGGAATAGGCATTGGCTGATATTTCAATATAAGTTCATGAAACCCGATGTCGAAAGCGGCGGAAATGATGCCATTTTTTATTCCGTGAGTTCCGATAATTTTCAGATTTAAGAAATCTTTAGGTTTTCCGTCGATTTTTTGATTGAATGTCAACGTCATGTTTGAGAGGGTTTCTAAATCCTCTTTAACTTGTTTCCGTGCTTCTTTTTCATCTTTTAGACCGCGTATATTCATGTGTTCATCAAGGGAAAGGTTTACGATTAAGCTCTTCCCGTTTCCCTCTGTGAATTTAATCATGAGTTCGTCAAGTAACTTTTTTGTTGATGTTCTTAATCCTTGAATCTCTGAAAACTTTTCAAACGTTACTAAGAAGTTATCATGGTTGAATTTTGCTGTGTTTGTCAGTACGTCAAGTTTGGCTTCTTGTTGTTTTTTCTTGGGCGGAATTTTCATCAGTTGATTTGTTGCTGTTCCATTTCTCATCAAAGCAAATTTATTCTGATTTCTGCTTTTATCAAGTTCCTCGAACGATACTCTATATTTTCTCATAACGGCTTCATATATAAAGTTGTCCATTTTATTGAACTCTTCGGGGGATTTTTTCTCCAAGTACTCTAAGTAGGGTTTTAGAAAAGCGTATATGTAGCCTCCGACTACTTCATTCTCAAATAATGAAGGCGATAAGTTTCCCCAGATAAAAAAATTAACAATTATGCGTCGAACGGCTAGTTGTAAGTCCGTAATTAGTTGAGGAATATGATCTGAATAAGTTTCTGCCTGTTTTTCCTTGATTTTTGTTACCAAATCAATAAACCGATTGACATATTCTTTGACTTCATCGTTATTTTCTTCAAACATTTCAGCAAAATTTCCGCTGAAGTGTTCTCCGAACTTTTTATTCCTTATTGTTTCTTCGAGTTCATTTAATATGCGCTTCTCTTCTGATGTCAACTTTCCTAAAATTGACTCGTAACTTACTGTGAATAACATAGAATTAGCCTTTCTCTGTTCTTAAATTCCAAGTTCTGGCAATGACTTCATAATTTTGACACTCTCAACGCTGACTCGGATTACGCTCTCGATTAAATCTAAAACGTAGCGCGGATTGCCGCGTTCAATTCCCCAAGCATTGCAGTCGTTGTGAAGACCGCTGTCCTTGTCTGTTGAATCCTGATAACGTTCAACAATCCATTCAAGTGCGCTCTTGCCGTTCACTATGTAATCCCATGCTTCGGACGGTATGTCTTGAATGTTGATGTGTTCATTGTATTGGATATATTTTTCTTTAGAGGCTTTAATAATTTTTATCTTCTTAACACGATAATATTCTTCCGCCTCTTTGGAGTTTTGAGTAGGGAACAGCGTTATTTTTTCTGTTATTTTAAGTCCGTCCATAGGTTCGACTTTCTCATAGTTCACGTGTAAGTCTCCGAGCTTGCGTCCTGCTTCGCTGAAAGCTTTAAAGTATTTTGCGAACGGCACACGGGCTAAAACTTTCTTGACATCATCGCCGAATTTTTCACGATACTCTTGCGTATTTAGAACTCCATAGATATAATAAAAAATTTCTTCTTTCGTAATTGAGTAATCTCTATAATGGTCGCGGAACATCGCTAAGGTTTTATCGGAAATTCCATCACGGCGCGTATATCTGTCATCTTTGTTCGCGTCAAATAATTGCCTTTGGGCTTTCGTGGGGTCTTCCTCGTACCAGTATAACGGAAACCATTGACCTGTTGCTACGCTATTGAGGTCAGGTATGCAGTCCGTCATTAAAACTGAAAAAGGAATTTTGCTACTTATGCCATTAATGCAAATTAAGCGATTTTTTAACTCGGCTGTTGGGAACATCGACGGCATTAAATACACACGGTTATTGAAAATATTATTAAAATACAGATTTTCCTTTACGTATGGTCTGTATAATCCGATTCGCATTGAATTTTCCATAAAGGAATATTTTTCGTTATTTTCAGCGTTTTTATATAAAGAACCTCCCCATGAAATTTTATGAGAATCTGAAGTTACGAAATCTTGAATTTTTTTACCATTGCCTTCTTTGTGCCAACGTTCTCGTTCTTGGTTATAAACTTTAATCATTGAAGCCATATTATTTTTTAATGCTTCTCTTGAGAAGTTATAGCACCATACATCACGGTTTGTCCCTACTCCCAAAGAGTATCTATCATCGAAAATCGCAAAGTTTTCAGCTTCTTTTTTATTACCGAGTCTCATGAACGAGTCAAAAATTTCATTGCGCTGATTAATCCAATCGCCTGATTCGTTCGGAATGATTTTGATTAATTTTCCGTTGGTTTTCATTTGACCGAATGAAAATTCCCGTTGAACACTGGTTAATTTTTCTTCACGCTTGAGATAGTCTCCTATATCGTGATATAATATCTGACCTTTTTTCTTTAGAGGCCAATCCCTTTTAATCAATAATGTTATCGCAACTGGCAATTTACTTCCAGAGCCGAAAATATTTCCTGCTTCGCGTCTTCTGAACTCTCCAGAACTATTAGCATTGCCACGAAGATTAAAAACGTATATAATATCAAATTCATCGCAAAGGCATTTTCTTAAACCGTCCGCCGAATTTGAAGTGAGAAAAGTTCCGTTTGTAACGAAGCAGATTATTCCGCGTTCTTTTATCCTGTCCGAAGCCCAGCGAATTGCGCGAATGTAGCTATCGTAGAGTGAACGTTTTAAATTTGCTTTACTCTGTTCTGCATAAGTTGCTGTAATTCTTGCATCAAGTTCCTCATACTTGAGATTTTGATTATTTTGATTTGCATTTGCTTGTCCGATTGAATATGGCGGATTGCCTATAATCACCTTGATGTCTTTCTTATTAAGTTCTTCTGTTCGTTTGTCGTTCTGAGCGAAAATTCCTATCTGATGTTCTGTGTTGAACGTGTCGGTTAGAATGATACCGGGAAAAGGTTCGTATTCTTTATTAGGCGCAACTGATTGATAAGCCATCTCGATATTTACAGCGGCAATGTAATATGCGAGTAAAAGAATATCTTGGGCGTGAAGTTCGTTTCTATATTTATATTCGATTTTATTCGGGGAAATTAAACCGAGCTGAATTAATCGAACTATAAAAGTTCCTGTTCCTGTAAACGGGTCAAGAATGTCAACGTTCTCCGCGCTTAAACCTTCAGGAATGCCTAACTCGTTTTTTAATGCCCAATCCGTACTTCTTACAATGAAATCAACTACTTCGTTTGGAGTGTAAACAATGCCAAGTTTTTGTGCCGTTCTTGGCAAAGCTATTCTGAAAAAATTTTCGTAAAGATCTTTAATGCGTTTCTGTTTACCCTCGTCCGTTTTGAGGTTAATAAAACGTTCCTTTTGTTCTTCATAAAATTTTTCAAGATTTTCGTTCGTTTCATTGAGCTTGTTAGCTCCAAGATATTCTAAAGCGGCTTCAATGATAATTGAAACAGGATTTTTTTTCGAGAAATCCTTAAAGATTGCGTCGAAAATAGGCTTCGTTATGAAATGCTGTGAAAGCATATCGATAGCCTCGTCTTCCGAAATATTTTTATTGATGCTATCACGAAGACCGCTTATATATCGTTCAAAAACTACTGCTCTAAATTCTTCATTTCTGCTTAATAGTTCTTTAATTTTTTCAGTATGTCGTTGAACGATTTTAGCCATATCGTTAGCCCACTGAGTTTCATATTTACGGTTGCCGCATTTTTCGACGATTTTAGCATAAACTGCGTCGCGCCAGTCTTCGGGCGAGAACGGTAAATCTAATACTATTTCTTCTTTTTTGTCATGTGCTCCTTTTCCTATAACTCCTGTTGAAATTTTTGTAGCCTTGCCGTCGTATTTAATCGAATTAACTTCGATATTAAATTTGTCATCAATAGACCGCAGAGCTTGAAGAACGTCCCAAATGACGTTATAGTTTTTGTTATTGTCAAGAGCTTCTTCGGGAGTCATATTTTCAGGAATAACAATCGGAAGAATAATATATCCTAATCGTTTGCCCTCGTATTTTCGCATGACTCGTCCGACACATTGAACAATATCTACTTTTGATTTTTTGGGATTCAAAAATAAAATCGCGTCAAGAGCTGGAACATCAATACCTTCGGATAAGCAACGGGCATTAGAGAGTATCCTGCAATCGTTGTCTTCTGTATTCTCTTTGAGCCAAGAAATTTCTCTTTTCCTATATTCCATGCTCATAGTTCCGTCAACATGTCTGACATCGCAATTAACTCCGCCTTTGTGGTCGTAAGTTTCTTTATAGCGTTTTACGACTTCGGCGAAATTTTTTTGAAAATCTTTTGAATTGGCTATTGTTGACGTGAACGCTAATGCCATTTTCATAGGATTGGGATCAACTTTGAAAAAATCCGAATCGCTTGAATGGTATTGTTTCGAGAGTCCTCGCCAACAGCCTATCATTTTTGTAGCATCGTCAGGGTCAAGTTTGAATCTCTCTATTAAATCGGCTACTGTTTCGCTGATGGCTCTTTCATCGACAGCTAAGACCATAACGCGATAATCACTCAATAAATTTTCTTGAATAGCTTTGCTGAATGACAGCGTATAAAAATCTTCACCGAACAAATTTTTATCGTCCATCGAGAAAACTTCTGCTTCTTTATCTTTAGCTTTTTTCGTTACGGATTCGGTGTAAACTTTTGGAGTAGCGGTCATATAAAGTCTTTTATTAGCATGAATAAAACTATTATCATGAATCTTCACGAAATCGGAGTCTTCTTGATTTTTGAGTGTAGATCCTGTTGTCCTATGAGCTTCATCGCAGATAATTAAATCGAAATCGGGAAATCCTGCGCTTTGAATCTCGTTAATGACTTTCAAAGACTGATAAGTGGAGAAAATTACAGTCATGGAATTTTCTTTTCGTTCATCAAGGATAAAGTTCCAGCTTGCGATTAAATCATCATAACGAGTTGTAGCTGGATAAGCTAAATCAGTCAGACTTAAATCTTCATCATCTTTTTTCCCGACAGTTTTATCCGAACATACAGCGAAAAAAATCATCTTAGAATCTTTATCACGGTCAGTATTCCAAGCTAAAAGAGTCTGATTAAGAAGCGCAATCGAAGGGACTAAGAATAAAACTCTTTTCCCAGCTCCTGCGAATTTTTCTGCAATTTTTAGGGATACGAAAGTTTTTCCAGTTCCACAAGCCATAATCATCTTACCGCGGTCATGTTCCTTAAAACCATTTAAGACAGCTTCAACTGCTTCTTTTTGGTCAGGTCTTAAAGTCTTCGGCGGTGCATAAGAAACCGACTCTAAGTCTTCAATGTTAAAGCATGACCAATCTATCGAACTTTGTTCAAGATTTTCAATTCCAAGCCTAATGCAAGGAGGATTCTGATTTTGAATTGTATCTTCGGCGTTTTTGTTCCAGTTTGCTGATGTTGAAATTATGATTCTTTGAGAGAAAATTTCTTTACTGCTTGCCGCTAAAAAAGTATCAATATCAGGTTTGCTCACTGAATATTCAGGCTCATAGAACTTACATTGGACTGCACAAAATTTGTCGCTGTCCCTAAATTTGGCAACGATGTCAATTCCTGTGTCAGGTTTATTATCCCGTTCAGGCCAATCTTTCCAAAGCCAAACGTTTTCAAATTGGTCTTTATAACCCATATCATGACGCAGAAAGAAAAAGCAGATTTTCTCAAACCATTTTCCCTTAACGGACAAAATAGATTTTGAATCATCTGACATTCCAGCGTATAGATGCTGATACTTATAAAGTAATTCTCTCAAAGCCGACAAAACAACCACCTATGAAACTCAGAAGCTATACGTACTCAGTAACAATCTTATGTTCAAAAGCTAATTTCAAATTCATATCAAGAGCATTAGCAATTCTGCATATCTTGTCTAATGTAGGATTTGCCTCTCCAGATTCCAGTCTGCTAATATCTGCTTGCGGAATGCCAGTTTTCTCTGAAAGCTGGCTTTGAGAAAGATGATTTTCCGCTCTCCCAATGAGCATAGCCTTTATCAGCTGAAATTTAGGCTCTTGAGCTTCCCATTCACGCCTAAAATCCGGGTCTTTCAATTTTTCATTGATAACTTGTTGATAACTTAATTCCATTAAATTAATCCTCCTTATGTCGAGCAAGATAGTCGTCTCGATATTTTTTAGCTCGTACTATCTCAGATGGCGGAGTCTTCTGTGTTTTCTTGACAAAACCGTGTGTCAGAACTACTTTTTTATCCACCACAAAAAAATACAACACTCTTGTTATGTCTGAACCAAGTTCCATTCTCAATTCAAAAATACCATCATCTAAATGCTTAGAATAAGGCATCCTTAATTGCGGTCCCACGGCTTCAAGCAAACCAATAGTTCGGTATATTTTCTGATTCATTTTGGGCGACTGTTCTTCAATAAAGTCATATGCTGGAAATGAGCCATCAGATAAATCATAGAATGTAACTTTATAAGGCATATCTTCTCCTTTTTGCAATGTGATTAAACACATACTATACCATAAGGAGAAATTTGTCAAATTCACAACCCTAAAACACGATAATGATGTTCAACAAACTGAACTTTGACTTTATGAATATCATCAATATACGAGATTTTCAACAACTCTCCGCCTTTCGGAGAACTTTCAAACTTATCAAGTCTATGAACGAAAAGACTATGCTGACCGACTAATTGGACACAATAACCTCGCTCTTGATTTACATGAACTATTTTACCCTTATACAGCTGATTATCTGTGCGCGGCTTCACGTAAATTTTCGGATTCTCAACAAGATTCAGGTTCTCAATTTCTTCAACGGTTACTTGCCTATAAGAAGAAAATTTCTCTTGTCTTCGACGCTCAACTTCCTCCGCTAAATCAGGATTGGCGATTTTCAAACCGTGCTTCACGGCTACCGACACGCAGAGAGCCTTATATTCATCTGACCCCGTTATCAAAGTCGCTCCCCACTTCGCGTTTGCAAGCTGTAACGCCGACAAAACAGACTCCTCCGTCAAAGTTCTTTTGTTCAAGACAATTCTTTTGCCCATGTCTGAAAAATCTGCCGTAAATTTTCCTGCCCGACAATATAGCACACTGCCTCCCGAACCTCGCCGTACCTGATAATCACGCAGATCAAAATCTTTCGGAAGCTCCACAGATGTTATGCCACTCTGAGCTGATGACAAAATAAAAGCTCCGGGGAAACGATACTTTCTGTAATCTTCCTCGCGTTCTTGCTCTAAAAGCCATCTCTTAAAAGACGGAAATTTTTGCAGATAATGCGACTTCAATTCGAGCATTTCTTTCTTCTGCTTGTCCCTTAAATCTAATTGCTCCTTTTTATAAATAAACGATACTAAAGGTCTTAAATAACTAAGATCGCGTCCTTTCCCTTCCCAACTGCCGCTTTTCAACTCTTGCCATTTTGATTTTTGAACATCGTGCAAAGATTCGCGCTCTAACTTCTGCTGAAGCCTTAAAGTTTTTATCGCTGATTTCTTCGCCTCCAAATATCTGTCTTTCTCCGACTGGTAATCTTCCCACGAGCTTCTTACGTCAGGCTCTACTGAGGTTACGGAGGTTTTAGCGAAAGACTCTTCTGAGACTTTAATGTTCTCATCATGTGTCAAGAATATGCCTAACCTGTGTTCAAGTTGTGTAAAACTGCATTTCCTTGACACACTCGAAAGTTTCAACATCGTTCCACAGAAATTCAACACTGCGCCTTTTCCTCGACGTTCCAACTTCGCTCCATGTTCCGACAAGTTCCTGTGAAGTTCCTCCCACGACTCGGCAGACTCCAAAATCGGCAAAAGTTCTCTTTTAGCGACTCTCTCGACACTCTCCGCGCCAGTATGCGACTCAATATCACGAGCCTTTTGAGAAAGTTTTTCATCACTCGAAGCTCGAACTTTCACATCGTCTTTTTCATGAACATTTCCTGAACTGTCAACGACATAACGACCGCTCTGTTCAATCTCCCAGCCCTGAGCAAATTCGATTTTTCGGGCGGCTCTTTCAAGAGCTTTTTTCGTCCATCCTTTCGCAGGACGGATCGCCTTAAAAGTATCCGGCGATATTCGATTCACCACGACATGGACGTGTAAATTTTCCGTATCTTTTTGTAACGCCCACAGCGTCTGACACCCCTCCAAGTTCAGCTCCTTAATGGCAATCTCTACCGCTTCATCAGCCTGTTCATTTGTAGGGCTTTCATCTGAACGCCACGACAGTATAAAATGAAGCGCGGGATTTTTGCTCCGCACGTTTTCATACGACAGCCCCTCCATTTCAAGATACGCTTTTTCGGGCGGTGAATTTAAGTTTTTCATTCCGACATGAATGACAGAATTTTTTTCATGTCCCGTTATTCCAAGACAGTAATTTATCAACGCCTTAAAATCTGTCTTGCTTCCACTTCGACGTGAAGGGATTTTCGCTATCATTCAAAACCTCCCTCTCTAAATTTTCTATGAACCTGTTAATATTCGCAAGAGCAACTGCCGTTTTTTCACTATACATTCCTCCCGATTCGCTGTAAATTTTTTTCAAAAGTCCTCCCTGTCTTCTTAACTCTGAAATCATTTTAACGTCCGTTACAGAATCAACCCTACGCCCTAATGCTCTCCGGCGTACATACTCCGACACCGATAATCCTGACGCTTCTGCACCTTCTTGAATCTCCTGCCGTTCCTCTTTCGTTACTCGAAAATCTATTCGCGCTTCAAGATTCTCTTTTATCATTTTCCACTCCTCTCAAATTCTTCAAAAAATCTTTTTCAAAAACAAGGGGTTCGGGGAATATGTCCCCGACAAGCTGACGCGAGAAACTTCAAAAAGTTGATTGCGTCTCGTGCTCTTGTTCGGCAAATAACGAAGTTACTTTGTACGACAAGAGCCTGCTTGCTTACTATTAGCTTCACTTTTTTGCTGTTATTATATCACAAAAAAATCACTCAGTCGAATGTCATTTTGAGGTTAAATTTTGAGGTTAAAAAGATGTCCATCTGAATAAAAAAGTCGTTACAAAATGGCAATAAAAATCCTCAAAATGTTTATCTTCGTCAGAGGTCAGATAGCTGTCAAAAAGTTTTCTTGCAGAACACAAAAAGTAACTCCCAAAAAATCACCATGCTGAAGCCATGTTAAATATCACCAAACGCACATCAAAACACAACAAGAAATTTTTTAACGTTCTTCAAAAATCTTTTCAAATGTCTGTCAAAAATAGCTCACTTTGTTCACAAAAAATTCATTCAAAAGCTATTCAAAAAACGAATAGAAGTTCATCGAAAACTTATCAGGCAGTTCATGAAAATGTCGGCAAACATTTAGT
>CALBPU010000037.1 GCA_937899395.1 uncultured Fretibacterium sp. | reverse complement strand
ACTTGACCAAAATCGGAGCGCCAAGAGCCGCCGCTAAAATATATGCTCACGTTGTTGGCAGCCCCATTCCCAAGAGCGTCGCTATGAGCATTACTAAAACTAAAGCCAGTAACGGCATGTTTCCGGCGAATGAAATTACGAAGCCGACTAATTTTCAGCCGATTCCCGTCAGTGAAACAGCCCCCAAAACTATTCCGGCAGTCGCGCACGCCACGCATACCAACGGGATACCGCGCGCCCCCTGTTCGATAGCGTCAATGAAATCTCTCGTGTTTATGCCGGGATTGAAATGCGAAGCTATAAGCATGTAAGCTATGACTATAACGAACTGAAGGCCGGGTTTAATATTTCCTGCAAGTTCGGGTCTAAGTGAGAACAAAATTCCAAGTCCGAGCGATATAAACGCAACGAAGAACGCCGTGATTTTTTGATTTTTCGTAGTGCCGGGCTTGAAATTAAAGAACGAAACAAGCCACGCAAGTCCAATTCCAAGCAGTGCCGCCCTCATTGGCGTGTAGCCGATCAATAAAAATATAATTAAACCTACTATCGGCGCAATCATGTAAAATCTGCCCATAACATCGCGCTTTGAAGGCAGATCTTTTTGGTCAAGTCCTTTTAATCCTGTTTTGAGGGCTCGAAGCCTTACCATTAGAAACAACGCTCCGTAATAAAGCAGAGCCGGGAAAATCGCGGCAATCATTATTTCACGGTACTGCAAGCCAAGGAACGAAGCCATTAAGAAAGCCCCAGCTCCCATAATCGGCGGCATTATCTGTCCACCAGAGCTTGCCACCGCCTCGACAGCTCCGGCAAAGAAAGGTTCATAGCCTATCTTCATCATTAACGGAATCGTGAAAGTTCCCGTGCCGTAAACGTTCGCCACCGCAGAGCCGCTGATTGAACCGAATAAACACGAACTTAAGACGGCAATCTGTGCAGGGCCTCCCGGCGTAGTTCCAGTAAAAGCCTGTGCAACGCTCATGAACCAGTCCCCGGCACCGCTCTTTTCAAGAAACGCGCCGAAGATTAAAAATATCATTACGTAAGTCGCCGAAACTCCTAACGGCGATGAGAAAATTCCCTCGTCAGTCAGATAAAGCTGCTCGATTATCTCCGGGAACGAAAAAGGAAATCCCTGCAATAATCCAGGAAGTTTATAGTTACTCAAAACATATAAAAATATATAAAATATAAATTTATGCTATGAGTTTTACAGTAAAAACTGCTGGCGTACTACACACCTCTATCAAGTCCAAAGAGTTTAATATCCGCTCTTTATTCCTGACTGCTTTTTCTTCGAGATATTTTTTCAAAATATTCAATGCTCCATTCACATCTGCATTTATTAATCTTCCATTAGAACTCTTGAATAATCCTCGTTTTATCCGTTTCCCTTTATATTCATCATGTTTACAAATTTCTTCATTATCCAAAAAACTGCATTTTGATGTATAACTCTCTTCATTAATCGTTACTGCAATTCCGATTAATTCGCATTTGTATGTCAACATATTTATGAATTTATAAAACGGTATCGACTGAAATCTCTGATTACCTGCTTTTCCCATTGTAGCGTCTTGTTTCCACCCCGCATTATACCCTATCACCAACTCGGATACATCGTTAGAAACTAATTGATTCACTATATAACGAGAAGCTTTGTGAAGATAATCATTAATTTTATTGCGACGTTTACTTATTAAATTCACCTCTTTTCTTGTCTGTTGTTCCTTATGTGAATTTTTAGAACGTACTTTTGCTAATTTCTTGTTGTAAAACTGATTTATCGATTTCAAAGGGCGACCGTTAATAATTTCTGTTTTGGAATTAGGATATACAATCGCTGCGAGATTATTTACTCCTAAATCTATTGATGCAATTTTCCCGGTATTTTTCTTCTCATGGCATATAGCATTGTAAAGAATTTCCACTTTTATGTGATTTCTATCTAATGGAACTAACCTGGCAGCTTGTATCTCTTTTTGTTGCGTTTTGATTAATACAGAAGTTCCAGATAATTTCAAAAATCCTTTTTTAACATTTCGATTGTTAAACGCTATTGATTGTATTGTAAACGGAACTGTATAAAATCCGCCTCTTTTCCTGTATCCAGGTATGTGCGGTTTACCCTGATATT
>CALBPU010000036.1 GCA_937899395.1 uncultured Fretibacterium sp. | reverse complement strand
TACTAAACAGCCGGTTGAGCCTGAAAGCGCTTCATCAACAACTTCTGAATAATTGCTTCTAAGTCTGAAGGTTCTAAAGCAGCACTATCAGCCATTGACTGATATACGCACAAAAAATAAGCTGCCACGTTCTGACAATCTGAAGAATCGAGTTTGCCACTTCGCATAGCTTCTGAAACTATATAAGTGGTCAGCTCTAAGCATTTTTCAACAGGAATATTTTTAGTCATTTTTTAATCACATCCCTTGTCTGAAATATTCATATTCTAGCAGGGGAGTTTTAAGCCAAAGGCCGAAACGTGGATTTCCAAGTCTTTCATCTTGTGGGGTAACACGAAGGGCTTATTTAATCCCCGTCCGAGTGTTAAGCACTCGCTGACGAGGTCAGAAATTTTGAAAGGAGGAGTCTTAATGGATAATAACATTAAGGTTTTTAACTATCAGGGTATCAATGAAGTGCGCGTTATCGAAGGGCAGGACGGCGATCCGTGGTTCGTGGCGAAGGACGTTTGCGATGTTTTGGAAATCTCAAAATATCGGGACGCAATAACAAAACTCGATGACGATGAAAGGTGTCCAGTAAAGGTGGACACCCTTCAGGGAGAACAGATGATGACGGCGATTAGCGAGTCGGGACTGTACACGCTGATCATGAGGAGCAACAAGCCGGAGGCAAAACAGTTCAGGAAGTGGGTAACGGCGGTGGTGCTGCCCTCAATCCGCAAAACGGGAATGTACGCAACGCCCGAAACTGCGGAGAAAATCCTGAACGACCCGGACGTAATGATTGAAATTCTCAAAGCGTACAAGGCAGAACGGGAAAAAGTCGCGGCACTCACAACGCAGGTCGAGGAGAACAGACCGAAAGTAGTTTTTGCCGAAGCAGTTGACACAAGCAAAGACAGCATTTTAGTTGGACAGCTCGCGAAAATCCTGCGTCAGAACGGGATCGAGGTCGGGCAGAACAGGCTTTTTGAGTGGTTACGCAATAACGGCTTTTTAATGTCGTGCCGCGGTGAACGCTGGAACATGCCGCGGCAGGAATACATTGAAATGGGGCTTTTCGAAATCAAAAAAAGCGTTGTGAATAATCCAGACGGAAGTACGAAGGTCAATCACACGCCCAAAATTACGGGGAAGGGACAGATTTATTTCATCAACAAGTTCCTTGAAGGGGAGTTTGGGATATTTAACAAGAGGTAAAACTGGCTTATCCCCTTCTGATGAGCCTATTTTATCAGAAAAAGACGATGAGGAGAAAGAGGCTGTGTAGCTTGGCAGATGAACACTTAGGACAGAGGTTAAAACGGTTACGGAAGAAGCAGGGACTGACACAGGCGGAGCTGGCTTATCGTGTGGACGTTCACGAGATGACGGTAAGACGCTGGGAGACAGGGACGCGACAGCTTGAAAATATCCGCGAAATTAAGAAGTTAGCCGCCGTGCTTCACGTAACGGAGGACGAGCTATTAAACGGAGAGTCCGGGCAGAACGCCTGGATTCTCCGAATCAAAATTGCAGAAAACAACGAGGAGAAATTTCTAGACATGAGCAAAAAAGTACCGACTATTTCGAATGTTACATGTACGCCAAACGGCCCGATGCTGGCACTTTCGGGCGGCTGGGATTTATGGCTTAACGCCGAGAACTTAAAAGGGCTCATCAAGCAGATAAAAATGGCGCGTGAACTTGTGCTTGATAACGGGCGCAAGATGGGCTGGGTAAAAGACACGGACGGAGGGAAGAAATAACAATGAGACCGTTACGGAAATTTTTAAGCTGGAGCTACAAAAACGCTAACGACAAACGCGAACTAAACATTCGCGAGCGCATGATGAGGATACACGAGCTGGACTCGAGACTGAGTTTCGTAGCCCCGACAGTGGAGTTTGTGGTTGAGAAACCTTACACGTTTTCACGTGTAGAGACAATCAGCGTCCGCCCAAAGCCTTTGCATTTTTAGGCCGCAAGCGGGCACAAAAGGAGAAATTGTACCATGATGACAGAAAAAGAATATGACGAACTCGTCGAAAAAAAAGAACTTGCGGGCAAATTCTCGGACTTCTGGCACGGGCTTTATATCAGCATTGATGAAGCTATGGTTGATTCTGCCAATTACGGCGTGGTTGGGCTGACAGACAACGATGTTTTTCATCATAAAAGCCCGATTGAGGTTTTGTTAAATTTCAGGGCAGGAGAAGAGAAAGAGTTAGTTGATTTTTTGCTGATGAGGAGAATTTGTTCAGAGCTCACTAAGCTGAAGCGCGAGTGTGATAAGCGTACCGACTACTGGGATAAAGTTCTCGATAAAACTACTGACGAACTTGAAAGTTTGGAAGCGAGGATTTATGAGAGAAACGCCGATAACCCGGACGATATGAGCTTATCCGCTGGACAGCTTCGAGTTCGGAATGGAGGAAGCGAGGATACCGTCATGAGCGATCCGTTAAGAAGACGCGCCTCTTTTTGGCGCAATATGGAGTTCTCGCTTGACCAAATGCTTGAAGAAGTAAATTCACGCAGCGGCGACAAGTGGTTTAACGATGAAGACAAATTTTTTTCAGAGTATTTAACGCAGCATTTAGGCAACGCATTAAAAACAGTTAGAACACGTTATATGCAAGTTCTGAATGACCAAATCGAAGACTGGAACATGCAAATTAACACACCTGAAAATTAAGGAGTGAATTTTAGTATGGAAGAAAAGGCTATAGCTGTAAAAGAGCCTGAAAACATCTGGACTGTAGACCAGATTAACACTATCAAGAACACTGTAGCAGTTGGTGCTAATGACAGCGAGCTTAAAATGTTCTTGAATATCGCAGCAAAATATGAACTTGACCCGTTTTTACGTGAAATATGGTTTGCCGGTATGGGCAATCGAAATACAATAATAACAGGGCGCGACGGCTATCTCAAAATAGCCAACCGCGACCCTAATTTCGACGGTATGAAAAGCGACGTTGTTCACGCCGGAGATAAATTCATGAAAGACGGCGACGACGTTAAACACGCTTATAATGTCCAGAATAGAGGACCGATAGTCGGAGCTTATGCTATCGTTTACCGTAAAGACAGAAAGCACCCAACTTACTGCTTCGCGCCTTTCAATGAATACAACAAAGGCGTTAATGTTTGGAGGCAATATCCTTCGGCTATGATTATTAAAGTAGCTGAAACAATGGCATTAAAACGCGCTTTTAGTATTTCAGGACTTGTTACAGAAGAAGAAATAGGCGACGGCGAAGCAGTCAAGGCAAGCACTGAACAAAAAAACTCGGAGCTTAGACGCAAAGATGCCATTAAACAATTATGGAACGGGTATGTGAAAATTTGCGGAAATGACGCGAGGCTTGTCATGGGCGAAATTACAGGCAAAAGCAGCAGTGCTGAATATACTGATGAAGATATTGCTAAATTAGCTGTAAAACTTGACGCTATGATGGAGCAGCAGCAAGACGAAAAGCCGGATAACACGCCGATTGATGTCGAAGAAGTTCATACGGAGGACGCGTCTAATGAGTAATAATTATAAATATTTTCGCCATCAAAAATGTGAGTATTATCCGTGCCATTCGGGAATAACAAAAAAGGACGGACCCTTTAACTGCCTTTTCTGTTTTTGCCCTTTATATAAATTGAAGGATTGC
>CALBPU010000035.1 GCA_937899395.1 uncultured Fretibacterium sp. | reverse complement strand
ATTACGCGGCGTTCATTGCCGTTTGAATCTAAAATCGTTTTGAAAACTTTGACGCTTTTAAGATTCAAAGTGTCTTCGATAATTTCATAGGCGTTGATTCTGTCAGTTCCGTAAGTTGTTGTGGCTAAAACGTTGCCCCAATCTAATTTTTTGCCCGAAATATTCCACGCCGAAGTCTGCTCTGAGTAGCTGACATTAACATATTTTTTATTATATTCCGATGTCTGCAACAATTCATAGACAAATTGCTCGACATATTCAGACGGTACCCATGTTGAACCTAAACGAACATCAATATCATTAGCTTTTAATTCTTCGGGCTGTGAAGCTTCAAGGGCTTTGACGTTTTCTTTAAATTCTGGATTATCTTTCGCAAAAAATCTCGCAAGATATAATTTTTTTCTGACATCACCGGACAAATATTCGTCTGCTGTCTGATAAATTGCTCGCTCCGTGTCTGCCATTACAGCGTTTGGAACTTTGAAAATTTCGCCTTTTAATTCTGAAAATAATTCTTCTTCAGTTTTTTCCGTCAAAGAACTCATATAATCCATGTCGATACGGGCTTTTTCTGAAATCGACAACAAAAGTGCTTCCTGCGCTGTTTCGACTGAAGTAGGCACTAAGTCTTGCTTGATAGTTCTTTTCGTGAACATATCGGACTTGCCGGTAAAATTACGATTAGCATCAAAATTTTCAAGTCCGCAAATTAAATAATAAGAGCTGTCCTCATCAAATGCCCGCGCATTTTGCGAGTCGTTAATTCGTCCGTAACTGCGAGAAAAACTGTCGTAAGCCTGATTTAGTTTTTCTTGAAGTCCCACAAGAGTTTCATCGCTGCACCCGTTCATTTGAGCATTGATAACGGCTCGGCAAGCGTCCCTGACTCTGACCATTCCTTTAGCACGGCTAATCGCTGTCGCTGGCAAGTCGGGCTTGTACATTAAAGAATTTTCACGGTAATAAAGTTCGCCGTCAACAAGGGTGTAGCTGAAATTTCTGACTCTCGAATCGGCGGGAATCGACTCTCTGACATTTTCCTGAGTTTGAATTTCTCGCTCTTCGATTCGGCCTTGAACGTTATCGAGTGCTTCGAGTAACTGCTCCTGTAAATCTTCGCCTTCAAACGGTTCGCAGGCCGTTTCATTTTCGTTGCCGTAAAGGCTCGGAGCTTTTACCATTTTCCCTAAAATCATTTCAGGATGGTTGGCGAAATAATTATTAATTCTTATGCCGTCTTCGTTTTCGCGCGTATAAATCCATTCGGCCTGAATGTCGTCAACTAACTGCTCACGTTTCTGTAAAAATATAATATCGGTCGTTACCTCAGTTCCGGCGTTGTCCTTAAAAGCGTTGTTGGGAAGTCTGACAGCTCCTAATAATTCGGCACGCTGAGCAAGATAATTTCTGACTGACGGATTAATTTTGTCGAGAGTTCCTTTTGACGTGATGAAAGCTACGACTCCGCCCGGTCTGATTTTGTCTAAAGTTTTTGCGAAAAAATAATCGTGGATTCTGAAATTTTCCTGATTATACTTGTGTTCGCCGTCAACAACGCTGTAGCTTCCGAAAGGCACATTTCCGATAGCAACATCGAAAAAATTATCGGGATATTTTGCGCGTTCGTAGCCGTCAATTTTGATTTCGGCTTTTTGATAAAGTTGTCGGGCGATTCGTCCTGTGATACTGTCGAGTTCTACGCCGTAAAGTTTTGACTCGTGTATACTCTCGGGCAATATTCCGAAAAAATTTCCTATTCCGCATGACGGTTCGAGAATATTTCCTTTTGAAAATCCCATTCTTTCGAGAGTTTCATAAATTGAACGGGCAACCATTGGCGAAGTGTAGTGAGCATTTAAGGTTGAGCCTCTCGCCGCGTTATATTCGCCGTCTGTCAAAATATTTTTTAATTCGCAACAACGTTGATATAGGAGTTAGCGACACGTTAGCAATGAGTTTTCTATCAGTCGAAAATTTTTTATATGTAGATACAACAGCTGATGTATCAGTGCATTACAATTATGTTTTGGCGGCAGTTAATAGTTGTGCAACGGTTTTTGGCTTATCAAATACGGCTGGCAACATAGTTTTTGTTGCAGAAAAAGGCGATGGTAATATCAATAATTTGGAGTGGAATAACATCTCAATATTGCCGCAAGATATTGATAATCTTGATATTATGCGTAGTATTGATGGTGAAGAGTATTTAACTATTTATTCGTGCAATGCTCAAAATACAAATTATTCGGATGTTTTGTCAAATATTATAGCCAATCGAGAAAAACATTTAGGAAGTTTTTGTTATCAGCTTTGTTTAATATCGATGCATGGAGATACTGCTTTTTCCAACATAGCATGTGTTAGTCGTGAGCCAGTTATATATATTCCTAACGCATTGAATCCCAATAGTTCAAATTCCGAAAATTGGACATTTCGTCCCAAGGCAGATTTTCTTGACGATTATAAATTAACGATTTATGACAAGCGAGGTGCAATTATTTTTTCATCACAAGATATTTTTGACGGTTGGGACGGAAGAAATGGCGCGGGGAAACTCTATCCACCAGATACTTACGTTTATCTTATTGTTTATCGTGATTCGATGGGGAAAAAACATAAACTATCGGGATTTGTCAATTTGGTTTATTGATTTTATT
>CALBPU010000034.1 GCA_937899395.1 uncultured Fretibacterium sp. | reverse complement strand
AAGAATTTCATCGGACTCTTTGTAAACTGGAACGGGATTGTCAGTTGTCCCGCCGTAAAGATGAGGCATTGAAGCATCTTTAATTGCGTCAGGATTGAAGATTAAAGCGTTATAAGGAACGCATGAGAAATTTTTGATGTGTTTCTGTGCATAGTCGGAATAATCTCTGATGTCAATGTAAAGAACATCATCACGTCCGAGATATTGGCGCAAATTCGAGTTGTTAATCGCTGAACATGTCGGGCCGAAATTTCCTGGTTCACAAACTGTCTCTTGAGTGTCATCTTTATTGGCGAGATAAGTTTTTGATGTGTCAACTGGTGCAGGGAGTTCAACAGCATTTCCGCCTGAAACTGACGCAACTGCTTTAGCTTCGGCCATGCCCTTTTTATCCTCGAAAACTTTTCTTAACTCAACCGCTTCAGGATCTGAATCAAAGAACGAATCCGTTGCATGATATGCAAACATTGCCTGAATAATTCTGAGGACGTTATTGTTTGAAACTGTAGCACCGCTCAAAGCGTCAATGGTTAAATTCTCACGGCCTTCACCGACATTGTAATCTTTAATATCATCAACGGTGTTTAAGGCTTTAAGTTGAGCGTAAGTTTTTCCCATATAATAGGTAAGGACTTCCGCTTTAACTTTTTCATAAGTTGTAGTTGGTGATGTAGGAACAGGGTTGCTGTCTCCCCAGAAGCCTGCGCCGTAATGTCCTGTCGAATCTTTTTCAAAGCTCAAGAATTTTACTTCAGCATCTGCAATTTTTCCGCTTGAAGGCAAAGTTAATTCCATGTAAGCAGTCTCCCATAAACCGAAACCGGCGGGTCTGCAAGTACATGAAATAAATGTTACCTGATACTTAATGTAGCTTCTTGTAACAGCTTTGAAAGGTACGAAAGCATAAAAGAGGTCTTCCTCTTTAGAGCCGTCAATATGGTTCACGGGAATTACAGCGACTTGATTAGCTTTGCTTCCCTCACCAAGTTTTGCGGAAGTGTTGAGAAATCTGTTGACCTCGCCTAACGAAAGTTCATCTGCCGTTGCCGAAACAGATAAAACTACGAACAAACAAAATAAAACCGCTAAAAATTTTTTGGACATATAAAATCCCCCTAACAAAATATTTTTGGAATTAGGTTCATTTTATCATATATCCAAAAGAAATTTTCAACCGTCTAATCTTTCATATTCTGATCTGCAAATCGGATTATATTCAAATAATTCATCACGAAGGGCCTTGCACCATAAACTCATTTTTCCCTCAAGCCCTGAAAATTTCGCAACACCTTTTGACATTTGCCATATATCCGAACAAGCTCTATAAACTTTTTCCTCGTCGTTAGCTCTCCTGAACCCTAACAAACTGCTTGCATAATTTGGATCTTTGCATGTCGATAAATAACGTCTTGCTACATTTCGATATTCAAGATACAAAAAATTTTCGTGAGATTTTTCGGTGTCGTTCATTAGAAGCTCATCTGAAATTTTCATGACTTCTCTGTCTCTTGATTTCCTGAAAAATGTTCTTTTCTCACAAAGCATCTGCAAACATACGCAACGCCATAACCACCAATCAACATTTTTACGGCCTTTATTATCATGGTCAGAATAACGTTCGTGATAAAGTTTATAAACTAAATCATAATCATCATCACGTTCGTTTTCAGGAATTGAATTCAAAATTTCGAGTCGTTTTTTCGGCTCTAATTCATCGAAATATTTTTTATACATGGCCGCAGCTTCCGATTAATTGCATTTTTTGAGTTACATATCTTTCAACTTCATTGATCCCGAATTGACCGTATTTTTTAGGGTCATATGCTCCGTGATTGGCGTTCAAGAAACTTTTAATTCCTCTTGTGTAAGCAATCCTCAAATCCGTAGCATAATTTACTTTGCAAATTCCGTGCTGTATAGCTTCGGTAACTTGATTATCGGGAACTCCTGATGTTCCGTGAAGCACTAAAGGAGTATCAATAATTTCATGAATTTTTTTCAGGACTTCAAAATTAATTTGCGGAACGCCTTTATAAATTCCGTGAGCCGTACCTATTCCGACAGCAAGCGAATCACATTGAGTTCTCTCAACAAATTCCTTAGCTTCGTCAGGATCAGTAAAAGGATTTGTACCGTGTGAATTATCGAGATCGTCTTCTTTACCTCCGACGTGTCCTAATTCAGCCTCAACAGGAATATTTGCAGCATGACAAAATTTTACGACTGAACTTGTAAGGGCGATATTTTCCTCAAAGGGCAATTTGCTTCCGTCAATCATTATAGAAGTGTAACCGGCTTTGAAGGCTTGAGCAGAAATTTCGAGGCTGTTTCCGTGATCGAGATGACATACTACAGGTACGCTTGAACGATTTGCTGCGGTTTGAATATTAGCAAAATATAAATCTATTCCTGCATATTTAATTGTTCCCGGAGTAGTTTGCATGATAACGGGCGATTGAGTTTTTTCGGCGGCATTGAGAACGGCTAAAACCATTTCCATATTCTCAACATTAAAAGCTCCGACAGCGTATTTATTTTTTTGTGCATCGAGCAACAATTCTTTTGAAGTTACGAGCAAAATTTTTTCCTCCTTAAAATTTTTAGACATTGTAATTATATATCTATGTTAAAATCTAACTTCAAAATTTGAATAGGAGATGTTTAAGATGTTTAATTTGAAGTTGAAAAAAATTATTCTCGGAATTTTGTTTGCGGTATTGTTAAGCAGTAGTGCTTTCGGAGTTGACGTAAATGATTCGTCAGGATTTGTGCTTTTATCAGAGGCAGTGCCCGATGCAATTCTCGAAATCCGTTATTATTCTACATATAATTTTGTAGGAGATCGTATTGAAGGCTATGAAGAACCAGTTGCGTTTTTAACAAAGGAAGCTGCACAGGCTTTGAGAGCTGCCAGTGATGAACTTATTCAAAGGGGTTACAGGCTAAAAATTTATGATGCCTACAGACCTCAAAGAGCTGTCAGTCATTTTGCGAGATGGGCTGAAGACATTAAAGACACTCGAATGAAAAAATATTTTTATCCTGAGCTTGATAAATCCGTTTTGTTTGAGCAGGGATATATTGATTACAAATCAGGACACAGCAGAGGCAGCACGCTTGATTTAACATTGTTCGACATGAACACTGAAAAAGAAGTTGACATGGGAGGAACATTCGATTATTTTGGCATTCAGTCTCACCCTGATTATAAAGAAATTACTGAAGAGCAATATAACAACAGAATGATTTTGCGAAATGTAATGATTGCTCACGGCTTCAAACCTCTTAGTACTGAATGGTGGCATTTTACATTGAAAGATGAACCGTATCC
>CALBPU010000033.1 GCA_937899395.1 uncultured Fretibacterium sp. | reverse complement strand
CATTGATTACGCCGAAGCCGTTTTGACGCATTGTATTTGCGCCGCTCCTGATTGTTGCGTTTTGTGCGTGAATCCCGGTGCTGTACATGTTATTTGCGTCAATTCCGCGTGTTGATGATGTGCCTTCAAGGTTATAGCCGCCTCTGTAGTAGCTTCTGTCAGAAGTTGTTGTGCCGATAAAAGCTGACGTGTTATTATCCCCGCTAAACTCAACTTTGAGCGAATATCCACGCTTTGACCACATCATTAACTCGCCGTCTTGATTGATTTCCGCGCTCACATCATAATCCTGCATTCTTGCGTTCACAAACTCCACAATATCATTCGCCTTTATTGCCCCGTCCCCTGTAACATCTCTTAGGGCTGTAAGGTCTATCGTGTGAGTATATCCCGCTACAGTTATGCTCATTGTGTCAGCTGGAAAACTCTGGCTGTTAATGTTCCACACAAGCGAGTCATTCATTATCCCGTTCTCTGTACCTCCCTCAGCAAGCCTGCCTTGAATCCCCGTTGAGAGTCCGAGAGCATCCTCTGCGATATGTCCCTTCACGTCGAGAACATTCACCGCAGAGCCATCAGCTGACGAAATCGCGATTAACGGATAATCGCCAGTGTTGCGGGTATCAGCCTGCCCCATATGTTCATCGTAATAATTAATGTACAGCCAATCGCCTGCCTGAACCCTTAAACGGTCTAAAACATCTTTAACAGTATCTGTGGAACTTACATCAATATCAACAGTATGAGCCAAATTTGAGAAACGTATCGTGCCGTCTCTGAATACTCCGCCTTCAACATTATCGGGATTAGCTTCACTGTCTGCGTATGCTTCTGCAAATGTCGCAGAGTCTTTCATTTGAATGTGAGTTTGTTTTAAGTTTGAGGAAACGCCGCCGTGAATGCCCATTTGTACAGCCAAACCGCCCGAATAATCGCCCCATTCAGGATCATCAAAAGGCATATCAACAACCGTAAATGCCTCGCCTGAAAGGAAATATATTGCGCTTGAACCTTCAATATTCTGTCCTGAGCCGTCAACATGCTGGATAAATCCCATAATATTATGGTCTTCCTGTTCGTTGACCTGATTAACGATTTCTTTCATAACTTTTGTGCGGTTCACAAAGCCTGTATCAGCATCAACAACATCTGCTCTTTTAATGTTAATGTCGTAATACATTCCGCAGTTCATTTGAACTCTCATAGGTATTCCGATATTGTCATCGACACAAGGAGCTGAAGGGAAATTTACGCATTTCATTCCTTTTCCGAAATAATCGTCGCTTGTGTCATCGAGAGTTCCTTTGTCATCGTAAGCGTCAGTCCTGAGTGCCGTTGAAACTCCTAATTGATCCGCATAATTGCATTCGTTCATATCGAGGAAAATAACCTGCTCGCCATTATAACCTCTCATAACAAGCCTTTGAGTTTGAGCTTCAGAATCTGCCGTTAATCTTTTCCAATCATCGTTTTCATCAGTTCCGCCGGGTTCGATTGTAACCTCAAGCCAGCCTGATGTAGCGTTTTCTAAACGTTCAGCGAGATATTCAAGGGAGTAATCACCGCTGTTAAGTTTCAAGTCAACGCTTCTTCCACCGCTTGAAATTCTCCAATGTAATTGAGTTCCCTCTTCAACCGTTAAATTCTCTTGAGGGGCAAATTCACGGCTTTTTGTCGCAGTTTCCATTCCGAGATAATCAAAAATATCTATATGGCTTTGATCTTTAATTCGGTTAGTGTACTGTGCTGAAATCGTGCCGCTTACAGGATTGCCTGATGAATCTTTCTCGATATTTTCATCTGAAAAAGTGAAAAGCTGCATCGCATTTCCTTCAGCTTTAATTGTAATCGGAGGATAATGGAGAGCTTCTTCGGCTTCATCAACCCTTAATTTGTCGGTAGGCTGATCTCCTACTCGTTGAGCATTAATCACTAAACCTTTTCCATCAGCTGAAGTCCTTGCATAAACACCGTTAATATCATTAATTTTTCGTGCTATATCCTCTATCGTATCTCCGCTGTCAATTTGAATTTCGGTAGCGTTAGTTGATTTGTTATCAAGAATTATTGTAAGTTTTGAACCTTCACCGCCTAATTCATCAATTTCATCAAGATTATCATTGCTCACGATTGTAGCGGGCATTGGCATATAATCCGTGTCGGGCCAGCCTGTGATACCGACTTTTTCACCGGTATTTGATTTCAGGATTAACTGTTGAGTTTTGTTATTATAATTTCGTTCGATATGGGCACTAACAAGCATGTCGGCACCTTGTTCTTCAAGAGAGCTGTTGATGATTGAAGCAAGATCATCAAGGCTTAATCCTGAAAGTTCATTTGGATCTCTGTAACCGTTATCATCAGTATAATTAACGGTTTCATTATTAGTCTTGCTAACGTCATTGTCCTCCCAAGTCTCAGGAATGAAAACTGATAACGTTCGATTTCCTACAGTAATTTGAACTTTCTCTTCTCTTCCTGTCCATTGCCAATCGAACGGAACATAATGAGAGCAAATAAAATAACTGTCCTCATCTTCAGGAACAATATCGCTTCCTGCAAACGAAATATCGCCTAAGAGACTTTCACTGAGGGCATATTTCATTCGTCCGTCTGTGCCCTGATAAACAATAGAGCCGTCGGAATTTTCAGCAAAAGGTTTTGTTGAAGTGTCTGTGCCTCCGAATATATATTGTCCTGCAATTTTAGTATTGAGGTTATCGAGCATTATTTTTTTGTTAGCTTCAATCTGTTGTGTAATATCGGCAAGCTGGCTGCTGTTTAATGCTCCGTCCCCTGCTTCAATTATTAATCCTCGTATAGCTTTTGCAGCGTCAAGAACGTTATTTAACGCACTGTCAGCATGTCGTAACATCGTTATGGCATTTTCGGTATTAGCTTGATATTTATCGTTAGCATTCAAAGCCGACTGAATAGTTAAAGAGCGTGCTATTTCAGTCGGATTATCAGATAATTTAGTATATTTATTTCCTGATGCTATTTGCTGCTGTAAATCCTGAACTTGTCTTTGGCTTTGCAGTAAAGAGTTCATCAGGCTTCCATACATTGTTGCTGTTGTAAGACGGCTGTTCATTTGAAATTTCTCCTTAAAATTATTTTTTTTGACCCCTCCCCTCCCCTTAACAGGGGCGGCTAGATTTCTGTTCTTGTCTCCCCTGAGAAGGGGAGATGTCATGCAAAGACAGTGGGGTTCCTAAATTAACTATCGGCCAACCATTCCCATTCCGTTAATTATTGTGTTTAACATCTCATCAAACGTTGTGATATATCTCGACATAGCGCCGAAAGCACGGTTTAATATAACCATGTTCATTAATTCTTCGTCAAGATTTACTCCGCTTACTGATTGCCTTTGACCGTCAATTTGTTCCGAAACCGTTGCTTGTGTCGTGTACATTGATTTAGCATGGCCTGCTTCAGTTCCGATTAGAGAGAGCATTGAGTCATAAATTCCGCCGATTGTCATTGTGTGGTTCTCCATGACTTTAGCAAAATTTAAGTTGTTCATTCTTGCAGCGTTTGTACCGTCTCCTGAACCTCCGCTAACTCCGTAAACAGCTTTGCCTTCATCATTTGTTTTGCCCAGTGCAGCACCGATTAATGAAAGATTCAAATTTACAGCGTCAGTTACGCTTAATTTTTCCGAAGCTCCCGAACGTGTCGATAAAGGATTGAAGAACGCAACGCCCGTTGTTGTAATATCCTCTCCAACTCCGTAACCTGCATATTGATAAGCATTCAAATTTTTCACAAGCCCGTAAGCCATTTCATCAAGTTCTGATTTCAAGTTCGGCATCATTTCATCTCTTGCTTCTTCAAGACCTTTAATTGAACCTTCACGAATATGATGACGTACTGTAATAATTGCTGAACCTGAATTTTTGAGATTGAGCCACATTCCTTCAGATACTTCGCTTAATTCCGTTGCGGCGTATTTATTATTTCCTGATACAGATGGTATTCTGCGAGCCATGTTAAATTTGTTGTCGGACGATAAATAACGAATGCCGTTCAAACTGAATGAAGCGTCGTTTGCAACACCTGTTTCAGGTATACAGGCAACTTCCCTATAACTCACTAATTTATTTCCGTTTTCGTCTTCAATATCCGAAACGATTTGCTGATTTTGAGTTAAACCTAGCCTTCTCAACACTTGCATATTGCCGTCCTCTGAACCCATTAACGTTATTCTCTGAGCTTCTCCGGCAACATTAGCTGAAATTTCCAAGTAACCTTTATCAACTGAAGCATGAACCCATTGTTCTGGATCTGTAAAACCAAATTCTTCCTGATATTTTTCGTTGATTTTGTTTCGGATTGTAATCAAGCTGTCGGAGCTGTTTACATCAATCGTTATTACAGGATTTTCGTTCACAATTCCTAATGTCTCCGCTAAATTTCCCTCAACATCGGAAATCGAAATCAAATGATTGTCCTTGCTTTCAACATAAAACTGCGTGAAAGTTCCTGACGATGATTTTCCTGCCGTAACATTAAGATTGCTTAACGAAGGATTGTCATAACTTGAAGCCTCTTGGAAAGTTTTGTTCATGAATTTCGTTAAGTCTTCAACAGTTAAAGTACTCCCGACTGTCGCAGATATTCCTAAATCAGAACTTAATACCCATTTTTGCGTTGAATTATTCCATGAAGCCGTAAAATCAACCTGATCTCCCGAAACTCCAACTCTAAATGTATGATGTTCTCCTGTTTCGCCAGCCCCTAAAATTTCGCCCTCTTTTAAGTCGTGAGTAGCTGCAAAATTTTTCGATGTAACACGAGTACCTTGAGTTCCAACTTGAATTCTGAATGAGCCTGAAATATTCAAAGCGTCCGTTATATTCACTGGTTCAGCTCTCATGTTTACGCCTGTTAATTCACGTTTAGCTTCGGTTAATGTCCCTAACATTCCGCTGTAATCCGTAACTTCAACAGGAGAATTTGAATTTATATTGCTGTTAGGAGTGAATAAAATAGTGTTAGTTTCATCATCAACTGAAACCGACAGATTAAAATCGCTTGTTGCTCCGTCTATAAAATCCGCTAAATCATTAACAGTTAAATCAAAATCTGCCGTATCGCTGTCAACTTCTTCACCGTTTAATTCGGCTCTTAATTTCCAGCCGTCTGAAATTTTATCAATTTTTATTGTGAGTACTGAAGGAATGTTATTTTCGTCAAGAGTTCTGAATGAAATTTTTCTCGGAGTGTCATCAGAAGCAGCGTTCAAAATTATTCCGTCCTCAAATTCCGAAGTCCTTGCTGCTTGAGTTTCAAGGCAATGAGCATTTCCGCCTCCTATAGTCCATTCAACGCCGTTAGCAATTCTGTCGACGTTTAATTGATACGAACCCTCATTTCCGACCGATAACGCTTCAGCGACAGTCGGATTATCGACTATATCAAATTCATTTTCAGCAACTTGAACATCATAATAAACCTGATTATCCCACATGAAAGCATGAGCCTTTAACTCTCTGACGTTAGTTCCCTGAACTAAGACACGGCCGTTTACAGAGAGGAAAAATTCGCCCCTTATTCCATCTCGTGTTAATGGCTCGTTATACGAAATATCCATCATCTTGGAGAGTTTATCAATGATCACATCACGTTGATCTCTTAAATCATTGGCATTTTGACCGAGAGTTTCAGCTTCGTAAATTTCTTTATTCAAAGCTGCAACGTCGTATAACATCTGATTAGCTTCAGTAACGGATTGTTGAATTTCAAGGTTGATACTTTCGTTGTAAGTATTGAAATTATAAACTAAACCCGAAAGCATTCCTCCGAGAGCATTAGCACTTTCAACAAGGCTTCTTCTTGCGCTTAAATCTTCAGGAGAACCTTGAACGGCTTGCATGTTAGTGAAAAAAGTATCCATTGCAGAACGAATGCCTGACGAATTAGGTTCTGAAATATAATTCTGAATCGAATCGTAAAGATCATTAATTTTTTCCCAATAACCTAACATAGATTGATTATCTCTAAATTGGAAATCAAGAAATTCATCTCTGATTCGCTCTATGCTGCTGGCATACATTCCCTGACCGAGCTGTCCGACATTCGGAATAGTCTCAGGTATAGCTGTTGAGAAATTCACACGCTGGCGTGAATATCCTTCAGTTCCCATGTTGGAAATATTATGCCCGACTGTCTGCATTCCTAATCTAAACGCATTTAACGCGGATTTTCCCATTTCAAGTCCGCCGAAAGTACTGCTCATTATTATTTACCCCCTGAAATCGGCCGAGCCCGATTGCGAAATATTATTCCCGTCCCCGTTAAGTCTCCTCCATTCAGAAAGCAACATTGACGTATATTTTTCGTTCTGGTCAATAAGGCCGTTTAATATCATTATTTCTGACTTTAATACAAAAACCGACTGCTTTAATTTTTCAGCAGCCTCTTTGAATTTATTTTTTTCATCATCTTTTATCACTGATAACAGTGAAGTTGTTTTAGGTTCACAAGAATACGCAGCTGCAAGCCTCTTAGCTAAATCATTTCGGATATTTTCACAAGATTGAACCTCAAATGAAATATCCCTTGATTCATTCATCAGATCATTTATTGCATCTGCATCTCTATCACGCATCGCCTCACGCTGTTCACGCATAACTTCAATTAACTCGTCTATGCAGTCAGCTTCGTCAAGAACTGCATCAATAAGTTTCTCAACAGGCTCACGCATTTTATTTATTCCATAGCTTCGTCCAGCATTCCGGCCATTATCAGCGTATTAGCCAGCTTGTCTAACGGGGGATTGTATTTTCCCGAATCAATTTTATCTTTCAAATCCGCAACTAAATCTTCACGGACATCGGGAATATTTTTCATCTCGGCGTTGACACGTGAAAGCAATGTGCCGAACGAGCTGAATTTTGCGTTATCTTTTTCATATTCGGAGCCGTTGTTGTAAGATACGCTCCGTCTTGATTTTTTACCGTTAAGGGCATCGAGGTTGTATTGCCCTGATATTCTTCCAATCATTATTTTTACTCTCCTCCTTCTTAAAAGATTTTGCTGACATTACTTATTCATTCTTGTACTAAATTTCGGTTTTAGTCGTGAATATCTTTAATTTTTCAGCAGCTTAATCAAATCTCCTGCGAGCCTTAAAATATTTTTGTTCTTAACGAAAATCATCACGGGAAGTTTTATCACAGGATCAATCGGAACTGCTACCAACCCTGAATGATGATAAATATAAAAACACTTTCGCGGAAGAAGTCCTATCGCATTTTGAGCTATTATCATGCTTATAATGGTCTCTGAACGTGAAGTTGAAACTTTCGCAGGGGTTAAATTATGTTCGGCAAAAATTTTTTGGCATATTTTATAAATCGAAGTGTAAGGTTTCGTAAGAAAAAGGGATTTTGACATTATCTGCTTGAGATTTACGGATTTTTTTGAGGCTAAAGGGTGCGACGATTTCATAACGGCTATAAGTTCATCATCGGGAAGCTTAACTGAACATTCGACTTTAATATCATCGGGTAATGTTCTGCCCATAATCAAATCATAATTTCCGTTTCTAAATCCCTCAATCAAAATATCCTCTTCGACATCTTCAACAGAAATTTTCAGCTCCCTGTGAGCTTCAACAAAATCTGCGAGCTTATAATTAAGTCCGTACTGCCCTAAAAAAGCAAGCGAACCGATTTTCAAAGTATCATGATATTTGAAGGGCTGAATATTTGAGAGCATAGTTTTATATTGAGCCAGCAAAATTTCAATGTCCTTCGCAAAAATTTTCCCTGCTTCAGTTAAACTTGCGCTTCGTTTGCTGCGATCTATAAGGTTCACACCGAGTTCTTTCTCAAGTTTGCTTAAATTCCTTGAGAGGGAAGATTGAGATATGTTCATTTCATCAGCGGCATCGAGAAAAGTTTTGTGCTTTGTGATTGCCTGAAAATATTTTAATTGTTGAATTTCCAATAGATTAACGCCTCCTAAATTAATTCCGTTTTATGCAACAATCTTAACATTTTTTGGATTGAAAATTTGGTGAGGACAATGTATTATCCCATATTAAGAAAATTTGGTGAATATTATTTTTTGGAAGGTGGCATACATGAACGACAGGGACATTATAACAGCATCGTAAAAAAATCGTTTTATGTTTATGTCGGGATTGTATGCTTTTTATCTTGAGTTAAAATCTGCGTGATATAATTGCGGAAAATTTTATGAAAGGTGATGTTTAGTTATGGCTGAAAAAATGTGTCCGAGCTGCCATAAGCCGTTAAAATTAAGAGAGTCCGGTTATCCTATGGGAAGTGCGTTTCTGAAAGCTGATAGAGTTCATGTTGATATTTACGAGTGCCCTGAGTGCCACGGAATAAGGCTTTACTCTGCTGATAGCGATATGGTTACATGCCCTGTATGCGGTTCAGTCCACAGTGCAAAAGAAGCGTGTGCAATTTGTGCGATGAACAAAGCGTTTGATGAAGCGAACAAATAGCTCGATAAAAAAACAAACGAATAAATAAAAGCGCCTGATTTTGGTTTTAAGATCAGACGCTTTTTTGTTTTGACGAATTATTCGAAAATTAATTTATGGCTTCGGCCCTACGCACTGCATTAGCGTGAAATTATGTTTGTCCGTAAGTCCAAGAAGTTTTGTAAGCCCTTCACGGTCGAAATTCATGCGTGTTCTTGCCCCCCAGCCCTGTGAAGCTGCATAGAGGTATACATTTTGCATTGAGAATCCCACATGAGCAAATCCGCAATTAAGCACTATATCTG
>CALBPU010000032.1 GCA_937899395.1 uncultured Fretibacterium sp. | reverse complement strand
AAGTCGCGAGTGTTCACGCCGGGGTTCATAAATTTTCATTTAACGTTAAAAATTTAGTATTCAACAGAAATAAAAAGTTCGTTAGTTTCCAGTTTATCATTTTCAGCTCTAACTTTGAAATCATCACTTACAAAATCTGCCGGAAGTATAAACGTACCGTCATCAGAAATTTCAATTCCTTCGATTCTAGCATCATCAATAAAAATTTGCATACCTGAAGGAGCATTCTCAATAACGAAATTTAAGGGTTCATTAGCAATAACTCCGATTAAATCTTCATCTTTATCTTGACCACGCCATAAGACATCATCACTCAAAACTTTCAAGACAGCAAAGGAGCGTTGATTATAAGTTGCTTCAGTTTTAGGCGCAATAACAACATCTTGAATATTTGAAGAATTTTTGCTTGAATTTTCTTCGTTGTTGACAATTTTTTCCGAATTTTTTGTCGTAGCTTTTGCAATAGTTACAGTAAATTTCTTTGAAGCAGTAGCACCGTTTTTGTCGGTTGCCTTTAATGTAAACGTATAAGCCTTTGCAATTTTAGGAGTACCTTTAAGATACAGTTTTGAACCTGAAGTGTTGTTTGAAATTTTCAGGCCAGAAGGTAAAGTTCCGCTGCAAGTCCAAACATAAGGAGAAGTTCCGCCGCTTATAGTTATGCTTGATGAATAAGAACTCTTAACAGTTCCTGAAGACATTAAAGCTCCGTTGATTGTAGGCTTTGTAATTTTCACGGTGAATTTCTTTGAGGCAGTAGCACCGTTTTTGTCAGTTGCCTTTAATGTAAATGTGTATGCTTTAGCAGTTGTTGGAATGCTCTTAATAGTGAGTTTGCTCCCCGTGCTATTTGGAACAAGTTCAAGACCTTTCGGCAATGTTCCGCTTTTTGTCCAAGTATAAGGAGAAGTACCGCCGCTTATGGTTATAGCTGATGAATATGCCTTTTTGACAACGCCACTTGCTTTTATATCTCCACTTATTACAGGCTTCGTAATTGTAACAGTAAATTTCTTTGAAGCAGCAAGTCCGTTTCGATCCGTAGCCTTTAGTGTAAATGTGTACGATTTAGCAGTTTCAGGAGTGCCTTTAAGCGTAATTCCCAATGCATCTTCTTCAAGTTTAAGCCCTTTTGGTAAAGTTCCGGATTGCGTCCAAGTATAAGGCTCAAAGCCTCCGTTAATATTTATTCTTGATGAATACGGTTTTTTCACTACTCCTTTAGTAGTAAACTTATTGCTGATTTTGAGCTTATAAGCGTCATCATAAATAAGTTTGGTTGTTTCGTCTTTGTTAATTGTTCCTGATGAAAGCAATTTGAGACAATCTCCAACATATAATTCAGAAATATTATTGCCATAACAATAAAGTCGTTCAAGTTCTGTGCAACCGTTAATTTTGAGTTCCTGAAGTTTATTATTGATGCAAATAAGTATCTGTAATTTTTTATTTTTGCTGAGATCAAGAGATACAAGCGCATTATTATAACAATAAAGCTCATTGAGTTCCGTGAAATATTCAATTCCTTTAAGATTTGAAGCTTTCGAATCGATGACATCTATTGTAGATACGTCCAAAATATTTGACGAGGTGAAAATACGATTATCCTCATTTTCCTCAACAATGGCTTTTCTGAAAGCTTCATCAGGAAAATGTACAGGGTCGATTGGAATGTATCCGGCAGGACAGATTATTTTTTCGACTGTATCATCGCAGAAAAGATATTCTATTTTATTTTTTGAAATATCGAGTCTCTTTATATTATTTCCGGTGCATTCGAGATACTCCAACTTTGTATTTTGCGAAAGATCAAGCGATACAAGCTCGTTATTCTGACAACTCAGCTGTTTAAGTTCCTTAAAATATTCAATGCCTTTAAGACTTGAAATTCCCAGAGAATAATATGTATTAAGATAATATACATTCGAGATGTCCGATGACGAGAATATACAATTATTATTGGCATCTGATACAAGCTCTGCACGAAAATTCCTATCGGGAAAATGTACTTCATCGATCGGAATATAATCGGGAGGACAAATTATTTCTTTAATTTTATCCACATCGCACAAAAGTTTTTTTATGTTACTGTTCGAAATATCTATGCTGACAATTTTATTATCAGTACAGTAAAGATATTCTAGTTTTGAATTTTTGCTAAGGTCGAGTGATACTAAATCATTATCACAACAATCCAGCTCATTAATTTCCGTAAAATATTCAATACCTTGCAAACTAGAAATATTCCCGGTATGCACTCGTATTTCTTTTTCCTCTTTAATTTCTGAAATTAAAAAAATGTCGTTACCGCTAAGATGCTTAACAACCTTTCTGAAATTTGCATCAGGGAAATGAACGCTATCAATCGGAATATATTCAGAAGGACACGAAAGCAAAGTCTTTTCATCGCTGTAAAGTTCTTCAATCAACTTATTATTTAACAAATTAAGCTTTGTTAAATTATTTTCTCTACAATCAAGCCATTTAAGATTTACATTTTTGCTGAGAGCAAGATTTTCCAAATTATTTTTACTGCAATCGAGATTTTCAAGATAAATGAAATACTCAATGCCCTTTAAGCTTGAAATATTCTTTCCATAAATATAAATTGATGTTATATTAGTAACGTCAGAATTTACGAAAATGTGATTGTTATCATTGAGAGATAAAATGTATTTTCTGAAATTTGCGTCAGGGAAATGAACACTATCAATCGGAAGATCTTTAAGAGGAGTTTTTATTTCAAGCACGTTATCATCGCAATAGAGAGCCTTTAATTTATTTTGCGATACATCAAGAAAAGTAAGCTCATTATTTCTGCAATCAAGAAATTCAAGATTGACATTTTTGCTGAGATCAAGTTCAGTGAGCTTATTGTATGTGCAGTCAAGCTCTATTAAATTTGTGAAGTATTCAATTCCCTTCAGTGTAGAAATTTTGTACTCATCATCTGTGTAGTTTTCATTTCCCAGTTTTAATGCTGTTGTATCAGATAATGTTTTATTTGAAGGCGCAAAAACGTAATTGTAATTATTAATCGATAACACTTTACTACGGAAATGTCCATCGGGGAAATGTACTTCATCAATAGGAACATATCCTGCAGGGCAAATTATTTTTGTAACTTCATTATCGCAGTACAATTCCATAATTTTGTTGTTTGATATATCAAGATATGTTATCTTGTTGTTATTACAACGCAGAAATTCAAGTTGTGTATTTGAGCTTAAATCAAGTTCTTGAAGCTGGCTATAATCACACTCAAGTTTTTTAAGTCCTGTAAAATACTCAATGCCTTTTAAGCTTGCAAGGTACCAATAGCCAACATTCATAGATTCTAAATTATACACTTTATTGATATTTGAAGCGGTGAAAATATGATTACCATTACTTACATTATTCAAAATATATTTGCGGAAATACTCATCAGGAAAATGGGCAACATCAATCGGCAAGTCGCCATAATTACAAATTATTTCCTCAACTCCTAAATCGCAATAAAGTTCAGTTATTCTGTTGTGGGAAATATCGAGGCGAGATATATTGTTCCCTTCACAGCTGAGATAGCTTAATTCAAGATTATTATTGAGATTAAGATTTGCCAGTTGGTTGTTATCACAATAAAGTTTTTGCAGCTTTGTATTTTGAGTTAGGTTTAATTCAGTAATCTTGTTATTTCCGCAATGAAGCTCTACAAGTTCCTTGAAATATTCAATGCCCTTCAAATTTGAAATGTATATACCTTCAAGATAAAGAGAAGTTATTCCTGAAGTACCGCCGTTTGAAGCCGCAAAAATATAATTGTTGTTATTCTCTTTAAGTACAATATTTCTAAAGTATTGATCTGGAAAATGTACACTATCAATCGGAATATCTCCTTCAGGACATATTATTTCTTTAATATAATAACTGTTGCAATAAAGCTTTGTTATTTTATTTTGTGAAATATCAAGGCTGGTTATAAATGTACTTCTACAATCCAGTTCTTCAAGTGAAGTAAAATATTCAATCCCCTTTAAACTCCCAACGGAGTATGGAATAGTCATCGAAGTTACCTTACTGATTTCATAATCACTCAATTTCCCGTTGCCGTTAAGGTCGAAAATACTGCAATAATTACGAAATTCTTCATTAGGGAAATGAGCTTCATCAAGAGGTACAGGCTTTGCAACAGGTTCATCATCATCGTCGTCATCATCATAATTGCCGGGATCTATAATATCCAAAGAATATCTCATTGTTACGTCCATGTAAAATTTACTGTCATATCCGATAAGACCGATAGTTTTCGCCGGATATGTTATATATTTGTAAGTAATTTTTGATGGCGTAGTCATAGAAATTTCATAATCAGATTGTTTCGTCAACGTAAGAACACCTGTATTAGGGTCGTATGTTTGTGAATAATCCAAAAGTGTTTTGTCCGAAGCATAAACTTGAATAGTTCCGGCAACAACTCCGTAATATCCGTTTTCTCTTGCAGGCATAAAATCACTGAAGTGAATTTCATATTGATTGCTTGATATGTCGTAACGCTTCATTCCGCGACAATCTTGACTTTCAAGAGTTATACTGTCTTCTGTTAAAAGAGGGCAATATCTTAAATCAAGAGCTGAAAGACAATTATTATTACAATATAAAGTGTCTAGCAAAGGACTTCCTGTTAAATCCAGCTCACTAATTTTACAGTTTTGGCAATCAAGATAAGTTAAAGCAGAAAGCACCTTTGTATTCAATTCTTTTAATTTTTTGTTGTCGTAACAATATATATTTGTTAAAGCGCTGCAGTTTTGTAAATCAAGAGATACTAAATTTTCACGATTTTGTATATATACTCTTACAAGCTTAGTGCAGTAACTTAAATTTATTTCAGCTAAATTCTTGTTTTGTGCGGATTGATTTTGGTACAAAGAAAAGGAAGTTAAGTCAGTATTTGAACAATTAAGACTTACTAAATCTGTAAAATTTCCTATACCTTCTAAACTTGAAACATGTTTGCCGGATATATCTATCTTTTCCACATCATAAATCTCTCGTCTGCTTAAATAACCGTTTTTGTCTTTATCAAGATTTTCTGAAATATAAGTCCGAAAAATTTCGTCAGGAAAATTAAAATCATCAATAGGAACACCAACAGGAACTGCTTGTCCTGCCATATATTTGAATGCTCCGTCAATGTTAAGGAAGCCGTATTTTGTGTAATCTTTTGCGTAATAACTGTTGGCTCCTGCTCGTATAGCTCTGACAATTTGTTCAGCGTTTGCAGTAGGGTATTTTGAAAATAACAGTGCTGCAGCTCCCGATACAAACGGAGTTGCCATTGAAGTTCCGCTCATATTTACATAAGGATAAACTTCATCTCCTTCTTGGTAGCTATTACCGTCTCCGTCAAGCATTGTATATTTATTGCTGTCGTCGTATTTTTCATGATGTTTACGGGATATTGTGCTGTAAATTCCTGTCCCCGGAGCAGCGATATCAACCCATGATGTACTGTAATTGCTATCGATTCCGCGCGGATAAGCTCTTCCTTTATGAGTATTATATGATGTATCTTCATAAGCGTTTGCTACGACAATCATATTCTCAATGCCACGAAATGAAGCAGGATAATTATAAAATTCTGAGCTAATATGTATTCCGTCAATTCTGTCTTTAGATATAGGTGAACCAACCTCAAAAGCAACACCATTTTTATCTCCATTGCCTGCTGAAACACAAATTACGGCTCGATGAGTATCGCTCAAAGTTTTGAATGCAAGATAATAAGGATCATTATCTCGTATCATAGTTTCAGGATCTTTGGCACTGAATTCACCAGACATTGATATATTTACAACTATACGTCTTTCAGGATAACGTTCGAGAATTTTCATAACTTCATTTACAGCTTTGATCATTGGATCAGTACCTATGAGATTCCAATTAATACCATCTTCATTTGCCACCCTTAAAGAAATTATATTCGTGCGCCAATTTACGCCTGTAACACCTTTATTATTGTTTCCATAAGCTCCGATAATTCCGGCAACGTGTGTTCCGTGTCCGTTTTCATCAAGATATGAAAGTTTCAACGAGGCAAAATTTTTACTGTCTGGGTGGTCGAAATTCAAAACGAGATCTTCATGTCCCGAATATACGCCTGAATCTATAACTGCTACATAAGTATTATAATCTCCTGTCGTAATTTTCCATGCTTCGGGAGCCCGTACAGCTTTTAATCCCCACTGTTTTGATTGAGAATATAACGTGTCGTTCGGCTCATAAGAAACAGAAGCTACATCAAATTTTGATTGACCGTTAGAAGAGGCCGAAAGTACATCGGGCAAAGCTAAAAGTTCATCAAGTAAAATTTTATCGGATTTTGTTTCAGAATGTAGGTGAGCAAAAATAACATTTCTTGCCTTTGACAGAGCAACATAAATTTCAACAAGTTCAGCGTCAAGTTCTTCTGCGATATTTTGAACTCTTTCATAATCGCTTCCGCCTTCAGAAAGAGATTCTCTGGTTACAGTAGTGCCGGGTTCAGCCTTGAATACAACTAAAACATCTCCCGTAACATTATCTTTAGCCCAAGCTGTAAGTATAGACGTAAAAAATATTAAAATCAATCCTATTAATTTCTTCATTGCCTATAAGTCCTCTCAGATGATAAAAATAGATAATATATTATATTATACACTGCCTTTATTATTTTTACGCCATTCCCTCGGAGATATGTTGTAAATTTTTTTGAATGCTCGTGAAAAGTGCATTTGATTTTCATAGCCGACCGAAGCGCATATTTCATTTATTGGTTTCTTCGTAAGCGTCAATAATTCTGCGGCTTTAATCATTCTGTAATTCATCAAAAATCTTTGCGGCGATTTCCCTGTTGCAAGCCTGAATATCTTTCCAAAATAACTCCTGTTTAACTTTAACGTCTCAGCTATTTCTTCAATAGTTATATTTTTATGGTAATTATTCTCAATATATGCGATTGCTTCCCTTATGTAGAACTCACGTAACCTGCTCGTAATAATTTTTCCGGAATTTTCTGCTGAACGTGTCAGGTAATCCATGAACATATAAAGATGCCCGATTAAACAGAACTGTGATGCGTCGCTATTCTCAACTATTTGTATCATCTCGTCCATTAGTTTCTCCCGAAGCTCCGAAGATTGTGCCCTGTATATAGGTTGTTCAAGAGAAAATCCTGCGACTTCGAGCGCCTGTTTAACTCTCAAGCCGTCAAATTCAAGCCATGCGTATTCCCATGGGTTAGACATGTCTGCAACGTAAGTATTAACTTGTTCAGGAAATATCAAAAAACCCTCTCCGCTGTGAATATGAAAAGTATTTGTGTGTTCGTGAGAATCATCGGCATAAAGCACACCTCTGCCTTTAATGACATAATGGAACAAATAATGATTTCTTCTCGCAGGCCCGAATGAATGACCGGCCTCGCATATTTCATGCCCAAATTGATAAAGCCCCAGATCCACAAAGCTATGATTAGGAAATATAGCAAATTTAACTTTGTGCATTATAATTCCTCCAGACTATTAAAAAATTTATGACAAAATACTAGCATTAAGGTATATTTTAGCAAATATTCAGCTATGTACGAATGCATAAAATCATAATAGAATGAAAACACTTCAATTTTCCTCAAAAAATTTTTTATAATAAAGGAGACTTGTTAAGCATGGCAGGTTTATCGCTTCAACATATCTACAAGAAGTATCCCAATGGATACGAGGCAGTCAAGGATTTCAACCTTGAAATAGCTGATAAGGAGTTCATTATTTTTGTAGGGCCTTCCGGTTGCGGAAAGTCAACTACTTTACGAATGGTCGCAGGACTTGAGGACATCAGCAGCGGTACATTAAAAATCGGTGAACGTGTTGTTAATGACGTTGAATCGAAGGACAGAGATATTGCAATGGTGTTCCAGAATTACGCGCTTTATCCTCACATGACAGTGTATGAGAATATGGCATTTGCTCTCAAACTCAAGAAAACTCCGCAAGATGAAATTGACAAAGCAGTTCGTGAAGCTGCAAGAATTCTTGAACTTGAGAAAGTACTCGAACGCCGTCCTTCTCAGTTGTCAGGAGGTCAGAGGCAAAGAGTAGCTATGGGACGAGCTATTGTGCGAAACCCTCAAGTGTTCCTGATGGACGAACCTCTCTCAAACCTTGACGCAAAACTTCGTGTTCAAATGAGAGCAGAAATTGCAAAATTACATGACAGGCTCGGAGCTACAATAATTTATGTTACTCATGATCAGACCGAAGCAATGACACTCGGAACGCGTATCGTTGTTATGAAAGACGGCATTATGCACCAAGTAGACTCGCCGACTAATCTATACAACAAACCCAATAATATTTTTGTAGCAGGCTTCATAGGTTCACCTCAAATGAATTTCATTAACGCTAAATTTGACGGTTCTAGACTCGAAGCAGGCGGCGTAAAATTTGAAATTCCTGAAGAAAAGGCAGCAATACTCAAGGATAAAGGCTATACGGATAAAATTGTTGTTATGGGAGTACGTCCTGAGAATGTCTATGACGCTAAAGCGGAAGCCCTTTGCAAACTTACATCATCATTCGAGGCAAGTATTACTGTATTTGAACTTCTCGGCTCTGAAGTCCAACTGTACTTTGATTTTGCAGGTGCCTCAATGTCGGCTAAGGTAGGTCAGGGAAGCAGGGCTGCAGTCGGTGATATTGTGAGTTTTGCTTTTGATGTCGATAAAATTCACGTCTTCGATAAAGAGACGGAGCAGGCAATAGTTCACTAGGAGGCTGAAATATGAGACGTTTAGCATTAAGTTTGGTGCTGTTTATGCTCTTGGCAAATATTTTTATTCGTGCAGGAGCAGCGCAGCCGATTGAAATTGAGCTGGTTCAGTACAAGCAAGAGGCTCTCAAGATATTTGATGAGCTTGCTGAAAAATTCAACTCGACACACAGTGATATTCATCTTAGGGTTTCATCACCTAATGAACCTATGACAATCTTGAAAACGAGGTTTATACGCGAGAATTACCCTGACATTATAGGCATAGGCGGAGATATGGACTTCTCGAATTTTCAGGACGCAAAGTTACTTGCTGATGTATCAGGTTATAAGGGCTTGAAAGAAATCAAGAAGGCTTATATTGACATCATTGAAGGTTTAGAGTTCGTTCCAACGCTGGGTACTTACGGAGTTCCTTACATGGCGAATGCGGCAGGTATTCTTTATAACAAGGATATTTTTGATGAACATGGATGGAAAATCCCTGAAACTTGGTCGGAGTTTATTAAATTATGTGATGAAATTCAGGCGGCAGGGATAAGACCTCTGTATTTCGGCTTCAAGGATACATGGACAACTTTAGCTCCATGGAATGCACTTGCAGTTGATTTAGCTCCCGCTGATGTATGTCAACAGGTTAATCTCGGTCAAACTGATTTCACTAAGGAATATCGCGAAACAGCAGAGAAGATTTACGCTATGCTGAAGTATGCTGAAGAAGGCCCGTTTGCGTACGGTTATAACGATGCCTGTACAGCTTTTGCACGAGGTGAATCTGCAATGTACGTTATCGGCAATTACGCAATACCTCAGATACTTTCAGTTAATCCGACTATGAACATTGATTCGTTCGTAATGCCTGGAAGTGATGAGCCTGACGGACAGACATTGAACAGCGGTGTTGACCTTATGTTTTGCGTAATGGAGAACAGTCCTAACAAGGAAGCTGCTTATAAAGTTATTGATTTTCTTCTTGAACCTGAAAATATTCAGCTCTATGTTGACGCTCAAAACTCCGTACCTTGCAGACAAGGTGATTTCAAACTCACACCTATGTTGAACGGCATGAGAAAATATATCAACGCTGGAAAAATGGCAGACTACCAAGACCATCACTATCCTTCAGAAATGGCAGTCGACGCTCAAATTCAAACGTATTTAATCAATGGTGATGTTGATGAGTTCTTGGCAAAATTCGACAAGGATTGGATACGCTACAACAGGGACATCATCAGCAAGCTCAAGAAGTACAATTCATCACGCTAAAGGAGGCGGAAAATATGAAAAGTCAGAATGAGAGAAAACGTACATTTTTGTTAATAGCAATACCTATACTGCTGTTATTCTTTGGCTTTAACACTCTGCCGTTGATAAGGGGCTTTGTTTACAGCTTCACGAACTTCAGAGGTTACGGTTCATATGAATGGGTAGGCTGGAGAAATTATATTGACCTTTTCACGGATACGAGGGTTGCAAATTCTTATTGGTTCACGTTCAAGCTGGCATTAGTTGCTACGATATTGATAAACATTCTCAGCCTTATAATGGCACTTGCACTCAACAGCAAAATACGTTTCAAGAGTTTTCTTCGAGGAATGTATTTTGTTCCGAACATTCTCGGAGCATTGGTTGTCGGCTATATTTTCAGCTACATCTTCACTTATATTCTGCCGTCAATCACTCACGCTGCAAGCATGTTGGCAAGCAAAACATGGGCATGGCTAGCAATCGTTATAGTTTGTGCTTGGCAGTCAATAGCAATGAATACATTAATTTACATTTCAGGACTTCAGACAGTTCCAGAAGATGTATATGAAGCAGCTTCACTTGACGGAGCTACAGGCTGGAATAAGTTTCGCTACATTACTTTCCCGTTAATCATGCCGTTCTTCACGATTAATATGGTACTTTGCATGAAGAATAATTTAATGGTGTTTGATCAGATTATGGCATTGACAAAAGGCGGCCCGGCTCAGAGCACTGAATCAATATCCTATCTTATTTACAATAACGGAATGAACGGCGGGCAATTCGGATTTCAAAGTGCTAATGCCGTGATCTTCTTTATCGTGATAGTAGTAATTTCCGTGCTTCAATTAAGATTTCTGAACAAGAAGGAGGAGCAGCTCTAATGGAAAATTTAACCGTCAAAGAAAAATTCAACTGGCCCGTAACAATTTTATTGCTTCTTGGCCTTTTCACAGTATTGTTTCCGCTGTATATGACTGTAATAATAGCTTTCAAACAGCCTAGTGAAATGACGAATAACGTAATCGGCCTTTTGTCATTCCCGAAGTCATGGAGTTTCGATAACTTTAAGGAAGCAATGAGAGTAACTGATTTCTGGCGTTCACTGTTTAACAGCTTTGTTATAACGGCAATAACTATGGTGTTCTCGATTATAATTCACTCTCTGATGGGTTATGCGGTTGCGCGTAATATGAGCACGAATAAGTTTTACAGGTTCAGTTATTATTACGTCGTAAGCGGAATGTTCGTACCGTTTGCAATTTTGATGATGCCTCTGGTAAAACAGACAGCACAGCTTCATATTGACAATGTTTTCGGTGTAATAGTGCTTTACGTAGTGTTTTATATGCCGATGAACGTTTTGATTTATGCCGGCTACCTGAAGA
>CALBPU010000031.1 GCA_937899395.1 uncultured Fretibacterium sp. | reverse complement strand
TTATTCCGATATGAAGTACTGCCTTGTATTTGGTTTTATTACAAAGGTTTGTCAGACCTTCTATACCTTGTCAATTAACTTTTTTGCTTCTCTGTTTGCTCTCTGTTTGAGCGAATAAGGATATTATACAGATAATAATCAGAATGTCAACCCCCATTAACTGTTTTAAGTGAAAAATATAACCGTTAAAGTTATGGCTAAAATTTACTCTAAACGTTAAAATAACAACTAAAAAGGAGTGAATAAAATGATATTAGGAGAGAGATTAAAGCAGCTACGAGAACATAAATATTCTCAAGAAGAACTAGCAGAGTTATTAAACGTTCATAATAATACAATATCGAAATGGGAGAATGGAACGCAAGAACCTAGAATGAAATATGTTAAAGAAATGGCAAGACTACTGGGAACTACAAGCGCATATTTACTCGGCGATACGGATAATCCTACCCCTAATTTTTATGTCGAACATGAATTTAACGATGATAAAAAGACGGGCATTGAAGAAGAAAATTTTGCATATTGGGCGGAAATGCTCGATAAAGCACGCAGGGTAGCAGTAAGAGGAAATCTTAGAGAAATTTCTTTTATAGAAGTTTTTGTTAAATCGGCTTATGACTTGTTAATAATGGGTAAGGAGCGAACAGTTGATATAGGACATATAACCAAGCAATCGTCCTCTGTTGATATGAGCCATTGGAATAATAATAATCTGACGGGGTCAAGCGTTTATGCAGGGAATACTGTAACACAGGCGTAATGGCATAAGGAGGAAAAAATGAAGGTAGTATCAGTAGTGAACCTCCTTCGACTAAAGTCGAAGGCTTCGAAAGGATAAACATCCTCGTCCAAGAAGTTTGGTTTTAAGTTGCCACCTGTTAAGGCACCCTTATTCTTGCAGGCGTGTCCACTTCGCCACTACTGTATAGCCCTGTTAAGGACACAACATTACTTTTTGTTTTTGTATACTAGCAAATTTTTAACCAATGTCAAATCGGAAGCGGCGTTTCATCTCACGACTAAAGTCGCAAGTGTTCACGCCGGGGGTCATAAATTTTTATGCTTCCTTCCTCTTGAACATCTGCGAAACTATCGGCCATAATAATAATATTATGCTGATAACCATTAATGATCCTGCGACAGGTCGTGAGAACATTCCTACTATATCAGCTCTTGAAATCGTGTAAGCTCTGCTGAAGTTTCCTTCACAAATTACTCCTAACACCAATCCCAAAATCAAAGCAGCACTGTTGAAATGGCACGCAGAAATTATTAAACCGATTACTCCGGCGATTGCCATAATTTTTACGTCAGCTATGCTCATGTTTGTTGCATATGAACCGATTATAGCAAGCATGATTATTATAGGCCCAAGATATGAATAAGGAACTGCCAAAATTTGTGCAAAGACTTTCGCTATTCCTATTGCTACAACGACCATTAAAATATTTGTTACGACCATTGATGCAAATGTCGCGCTTAAATATTGAGGCTGATTAACTAAAAGTAACGGCCCGAGTTGAACGCCCTTCAAAACTAACGCACTCATCATAACAGCGGCGGCGTTTCCTCCAGGTATACCGAGCGATAATAACGGTACCATTGCTCCACCTGTTGCGGCATTATTTGCTGTCTCGGAGGCTGCTATACCGTCAATAATTCCTGTACCGAATTTTTCAGGGTGCTTTGATAATTTCGTCTCGCTTGAATAACATAAGAACGACGCAATCGTTGCTCCTGCTCCAGGCAAAATTCCTATGATAGTTCCGATTATAGAACATCTTGCAAGCAGCCATTTAATACCCCACCATTCTTTGAACGAAGGCATTTTTGTATTAACACTCGCTGTACCTTTTTCACCTTTAAGAGTATCGCGTTTTTTGGTTTGCTTTAAGACTTCAGTTACAGCGAAAATTCCAATTAACACAGGGATCATTTCGAGACCCGCAATTAATTCGCCTGAACCGAATGTTAAACGCTGCACTGCATACATAGGATCCTGTCCTACACATGCTAACAACAATCCGAACAAACCTGATATTAAAGTCCTCAAAATATTTTTAGAGTCAAGGCACGTTAAAATTGAAAGTCCCATGAAAGTTATTGCGAAAATATCCGAAGGGCTGAATGATAAAGCAGCTTGTGTTAATTGCGGTGAAAGTGTCAACATCGCTAAAGCCGAAACTAATCCGCCTATCGCCGAACTTCCTAACGCAATTCCTAAGGCTTTTCCAGCTTCACCCCTTTGAGCCATAGGGTAACCGTCAAATGTTGTCGGAGCGCTCGAAGGTACTCCGGGAATTTTGAAGAGTATTGCAGTGATACTTCCGCCAGTAATTGATGAACAATAAACCGCAACCAAAAATACTATCGCAGGAATAGGCTGCATTGAATAAGTGAAAGGCAATCCTAATGCAACCGCCATTGTTGCACTAACTCCGGGCAATGCTCCGAAAATTGTTCCTACGACAATCGCAAATACTACCATCATAAACGTGTAAGGATCCATAAGAACTCCGAAACCGTTTGTAAATAATTCCCAAGTTGTCATAATTCTTTTTCCTCCTTACATAATGGCTGATTTAACTGACGAAACTATACTCTCAACATAAAGCGAGAAATTTCGTAATACAGGGATCGTTCCTCTTGGAAGATTGACTGAAAGCAAAACGCTGAAAACGACATACAGCACTAATGTTACAAGCACCGAAAATATTGCGAGCCTTATAACATGCTTCTGACCTAATAATAATCCGTAGAAGAATAATACAAGCAAACAGGTTACCATATATCCGAGAGGTTCAAGAATAAAACTCGCAGCAACTACTAACGCTATTCCTATGCACAAACGGGCACGAATTGACATTAAAGCGTCAAGATGAAAATCAGGGTTATTTTTATTCTTGCGGATAATGTTAAAGATGTTTATAGCGATGCAGATTAAGAGCAGAATTATTATCGTCTTAGGCCACATATCAGGCTTTAATGTGTAAGGATTTCTGGCAACTCTGTCAGGTATCGGAGCTTCGAGGACATTGAAAAAGTATGAATAAAGAAGTCCAAGCCATAAAAGAATATTACATATTAATTCAAACACTTTAATTTCTCCTTGTGAAAGACCTTGCTTAACCCCTCTGTCAGTCTCACTGACATCTCCCCTTCGCAGGAGAGACTAGCCGCCCCTAATTTAGGGGAGGTGTCATGAAATGACGGAGGGGTTCCGAAGGTATAAATTATTTCGCGTAATAATCTTTCTTCATAACACCTTCAGCTTTGAGATATTCGCTGAGGAGTTTGTAATCTTCTTCGCAGTCCTTTGCATATTCGGCAGAGCCTGCAAATCCCGGTCTCTCGTCATAGCAGCCTTGAACTAAGAATGCCTGCCATGAAGGATCCTTTGAAGCTTCTTCAATCGCTGCAACTAATGCGTCAATAGCTTCCTGAGGTGTTCCTTTTTTCGCAAAAATTCCTCTCGCAGGTCCTAACACTGAATTAATTCCAAGTTCAATCGAGCATTCAACATTAGGATAACGGTTCATTCTCTTCTCACAAAGAGCTAATAACGGAACAATATCTCCTGCTGCAATTAAGCCCTCGATTTCATCAGTGCCCGTTACCATAATGTCAATATGTCCTCCGACTAATGCCGAGTTCATTTCAGAGCCTGAAGGATATGAGACATCAAGAATATCAAGTCCTTCGATTGCCTGCTTCAATGATGCTCCGTCAAGTCCCGTGCTTGTCAACATTCCGACACTGACATCAAAGGGATTTTTCTTGACGTATTCAACCATTTCGGAGAATGTTTTGTAGCCTTTGCGTTCCATTGCTTTCTTTGAAGCTGTGATAACGTTGATGGCATGAACAAGACGTGCAACGGGAATAAATTCCTCTTTGAAATTCATTGATGTTGTTCCCTGAATATCCTGCATGAAAAGGCTCTGTGTCCCGAGCATGAACGTATAACCGTCAGCAGGCTGTTTGTAAACATACTCAACCGCAGTAACGCCGTTTCCGCCCGTAACATTAACAACTTCGACTTCCTGACCGAGAATTTTCTTCACCAGTTCAGCCATAGGTCTGAGAGTGGAATCAGCTCCGCCTCCAACGCCCCACGGACAAACGATACTGATTTTGCGCTCGAACTTCCATTCAGCCGAAGCAACCATAGCACCGCACATAATGAGCGATACCGTAAGCAATGCACATACAAATTTTTTCATTAAAGGATTACCTCCGTAAAATAATAAAATCTTAATGTGCGAATTTTATCATGCGTGATATTATTTTGAATACGTAAAATTAATTTGAAATTTTTGAAGGGAGAAATTTTTTTCATGGCATTAAATTTTATGGATTTATTAGGCTCAATGGTTCAAACCTCAATGGCTTCTCCGACTAAGAATGCGAGAATGTCAAATGCGGGCGGCGGTATTCAGGATTTATTGGGAAGTTTAATGGGAGCAGGACAGACCGTTAAAGACAAAGTAGGCGGTGATAATCTTGCGGCAGGCGGTATAGGTGCGTTGCTCGGGGCTTTAATGGGAGGCTCTGACAGTACGACCGTTAATTCTTTAGGCGGAGGAATGATGGGTTTACTCGGAATGATGGCTTATAAGGCTCTCAAAAATTCAATGGGCGGAACTTCAACAAGTGCTGCTGCTGCTCCTGTTCAAACTTATCAACAGCCTACACCTCAACAGCAAAGCAATGACGCTGAAATAATTTTGCTCGCAATGATTGACGCTGCTAAATCTGACGGACAGGTTGACGCTAATGAATTCAACAAAATCGTAAGCAATTTACAATCTTCAGGCATTGGTCAGGAAGGTGTTAATTATGTCATCAGCAAACTTCAAAGCCCAATGGAAACCGCTAAAATCGTTTCGGCTGTAAAAGGCCGTCCTGATCTTGCAGCTCAAGTTTATTCGGCCTCATTAATGGCTATTGATGTTGATACTGATGCTGAGAAAAGATACCTCGAAAAACTTGCTAAGGCAATGGGGCTTACCTCAGCTGTAATTAAAAACATCGAACAGCTCACAAGTGCAACCAGCAAAGATTTTGTTTGTTAATTTTTGTGTTTGTTAATCAAGTTGTCAATTAGCTTGTTAAATAATTCGTAACCTTTTTCAGTAGGGGGAAGCTCAATTTTTGTTCCGTCCCCCTCGAAAATTAACATGCCTGTATTATTTTCAGTCTTGCCTGAATAAACTTCCGAAGGTTTTTCCCCTGTATTTTCAGTTACAATATCCTCAGGAGCAACATTAAACACATTCGCAAGCTCTTTAATCCTTGTTCCGTTAGGTGCAGTTTCGCCTGCTTCCCATCGTCGCAGCGTTGCTATTGATATGTTTAATTTTTCAGCGAGTTCGATTTGAGTTATTCCTTCTCTCTTCCTATAAAACCTAATATTTGAAGCTATTGCCATTTATGCTCTTAATCCCTTCATAAAAGATTTAATAATGAAAATTATAACAGGTTAATTGTAAACCGTAATAAAAATTTTAAGATTTACATTTTAATTTTTATGTGTTATAAATTTAATCATGAAGGAAAAAATTTTGAATGCTCTCGAAAATAACAGAGGGAAATTTGTTTCGGGAGAACAATTAGCTGAAGATTTCAAAGTTACAAGAGCGGCGGTCTGGAAAGCAATACAATCGTTACGAAAGGAAGGACACAAAATTAAAGCAATAACGAATAAAGGCTACCGTCTCGAAAGATTTAGCGATGTTTTAACTAAAGAGGGAATAACTGCAAACTTAAAATCCGGCACAAAAATTTCGGAGGTCTTATGTTTCGACACTATTAACTCAACGAACACTTACGCAAAAAATTTAGCACTCTCAGGAGCTAAACGCGGCACATTAATCGCTGCTAATCATCAAACTCAAGGAAGAGGACGAAGCGGGCACAGTTTTGAATCACCTGCCGGAACAGGCTTATATATGACTTTGATATTAAGACCCGAAATCGAAATGTCAAAATTTCAAATGATAACTATTGCCGATGCTGTTGCGGTTTGTAAAGCTATTGAGGATTTATCAGGAGGAATTATTGAAGGATTAAAAATCAAATGGGTTAATGATGTTTTTTTGAGAGGGAAAAAAATAACTGGAATTTTAACGGAGGCTATAACAAATTTTGAGAACGGAGAAATTGAAAGTGTCATAACAGGAATTGGAATTAATGTTTCGACAAAAAAATTTCAGGGGAATTTATCGGAGACTGCCGGAGCAATTTTTGAGCATGACGAAATTTTATTCGGGCGTGATGAACTTTGTGCAAGAGTTGCAGATTATATTATGGACATGGCCGAAAATCTTAACGACCCTGAAATGATTAAATCATATCGTGAACGTTCAATGCTTACGGGAAAAAATATCACTTACATGAAAAACAATGAAAGCCATTCTGCAAAAGTTGAAGGCATAGACGATTTAGGAGGGCTTGAGATTATTAATGACAAAGGAGAAAGGGAAATATTGCGTTCAGGCGAAGTATTTATGGTGAGAGAACATGAGAAATAATAACAAGAATTTAATTTTGAGTGCGTTGTTTGCTGCATTAATCGTTGTCGGAACATACATAAAAATTCCTACGCCGTTAGTACCTTTAACACTTCAAACATTTTTCGCAGTGTTATCGGGATTAGTATTAGGGAAAAAGTTCGGAGCTGTTTCAGTATGTGTTTATATTGCGGCAGGTTTAGCAGGACTTCCTGTTTTCACGGGATCGATTTTCAGTCCGACGTTCGGATATATAATCGGGTTTGTATTCGGATCTTATGTTGCGGGATATATCGCTGAAAAATTCAAACCTTGTTATTTAACATGGACATTCGGAGCTTTAGCGGCAATGGTTGTAATTTATGTTATAGGTATTCCATATTATTATTTTTTGTCTAAATGGTATTTAGGGAATGAATTAGGAGCAAAGACTCTTTTGTTATATTTTGTTTTAATGCCGATGCCGGGAGATATAGTGAAAAGTTTAGCGGCAGGGTTGGTGGTTCAGAGACTTGCGAAATTTTTCCCGAATGATTTTTCGTGGAGAAGATAACCCCCTCGCCATTTCATGACCCTATAAACGGGATCCTTCCCGTTTTCCCCTTTTCAGGAGGCGCAAGAAATTTTCATTAAGCTTGTTTATCTTGCCGCCCCTAAACTAGGGGAGGTGTCAGTTGAAAAACTGACGGAGGGGGCTTTCAATGTTTCAATTACATAAACACTTCAGCGCTGCCATGTTCGTCCCATTTGATAACACATCTCAAAGGCTCGGCAATCTGATCAGGATACATTACAGGCCATAAACCGTCCTCACCTTCATCACTAAGAATATAAAACGTGTATCTGTTTTTATCAGCCTCTTCAAAATCATCTCGCAATGCGTAAATATCAATTTGGCTTCGGCTGATGTCGCTTATCGGAGCGAGCATTTGAGCCCATGTATTTTTCTCCGAATCAGGAAGCATATCTAAAATATCCTGCTTAATTCCCTCTTCATATCCTCCTGATATTGATGCAACAGTTTTCACAGGTGCAACAGGCTTATTAACAAGTGAAATTTTTTCAGTCTCAGGTTCAGGCTCCTGTTCGAGTTCCGGTTCAGGCTCAGGCTTAATCTCAATCTCAGGTTCGGAAATATTTTTAGGCTCTTGAACTTGTAACGGCTTCAATTCTGAAACTTCTTCGGGCTTTTCTGGTTCTTTCAGTTCCGTTTCAATTTCAATTTGCTCAGGCTCTGTTTTTTTAGCTTTAACTTGTTTTGCAGGTTTAGGAACTTTAATTTCAGGAAACTCATCAATAATTTTTTCGTCTCCTAACTTGCTCAAAAATTCATCGGTAACTTTCCTGTAACAATCCGCTGATTTCGATTTCGGAGAATATTGGAATATTGAAGTCCCCATGCTTGAAGCTTCAACAAGAGCAACACTTTGAGTTACATAATTCTCAAACAAAACATCGCCGAAATTCTTTTTTACTTCCTCAAAAATTTTACGGGCAATATACAATCTCGGATTGTAATTCGTCATTAATATTCCCATGATTTCGAGTTTGTTATCAAGCCTTTCGCTCAAAACATCAAGCGAACTGTCGAGAAGCCTTAAACCGAAAAGACTGTAAAATCCTCCGTCCATAGGCACAATAATTTTGTTACACGCTGCTAAAACGTTACGTGTAAAAATTCCCAACTGAGGAGGGCTGTCGAGGAAAATATAATCATATCTTTTCGGATCAACAGTCTCTAAAACTTCCGCAAGAACTTTATCACTGCTCATAGCGGCGTTATTTAATTCAGCCATTACGAGATTCAATGAACTTGGGATAATGTCAACGCCTTCTTTATGTTTGACAATATCGTCCCATGTTGCAGCACCTGATAAAAGATCAAAGACCTGAGGATCTTCGGGTGAAGGTGCAACTCCGAAACCTGCGCTTAAATTACTTTGAGGATCCATATCAACAACAGCGATTTTTTTCCCGTATTTAGCGAGTGCGACGGCGATATTTTGGCACGCTGTTGTTTTACCGACGCCACCTTTAAGATTGCAGAAACCTATTGTAATCAACTTTAATTACCCTGCCTTTTTATGAATGCTTCAACTTCTGCGTTTTTATGAGTGTTGAGACTTTGTTTATAAAGTTCCAACGCCTCTTTAGTTTTTCCTGCCCTGTAAAGAGCGTTTGCATCTTTAATTTGTTTGTTAGCAGCTTCAACAGCGTTACGCTCTTTAATGATTTCGTCAAGTTTTGCCGACCATTTTTTGATTTCCTCCGATGATGAAATTCTTAAAGCCTTCTTGTAAAGTTCTGACGCTTCGTCTAATTTTCCCTGACCGTATAATTCATCAGCTTCATTAACAATTTTCATAGCGTCAATTCTTGTACCTATTCCGAAATCTTCAGGTTCTCTTAACACAACATCGGGTGCAAGTCTTGTATTTCGTAACTGTTGAACACCTTGTTTAGCGTTGTCGTTTTCCCATAAATTCAAGCTCTCACGATAACGTTTCAATGCTTCCTGATTGCTGTTTTTCTTCTGAAGGTCTCTGCCTTCCCTGTAAAGTGCGGTTGCCTGACGTTCACGACGTGAAATTACGCTCTGTAATTCCTCGATATGGGAACGTAAACTTGCGTCGTTATTGCTTTGTATGCTTGCGAAATAATTTCTCAATGCCTCTTCAAGTTTCCCTTCACGCTCAAGTTTATTGCCTTCACCGGCGTATCTGTCAGCATCAGCGATAAGAGCTAATCTGTTCTTGATTTTTTCCATTCTTTCGGAGACTGCGTCAGATGATACGACTTCAATGCTTTTTGCGTAATATTCCAGAGCTTCCTCAAACATTCCTTCGTTGTCATAAGCTGAGGCTGTATCTCTTAACCAGTTTGCTTCCTGTAACAACTCTCTTATTTCATTAACTTTTTCTTCAGCGTCTTTAATTTTTTCAGAGCCGTCATCGAGAGGCCATACAACTTGAGCAGACCTTAAATTTTTCAGAGCTTCTTCAAATTTTTTGTTATCGTAAAAATTATTAGCTTCTTCACGTAACTTTTGAGCTTTTGTAAATCTGGCAAAATTTGTTGTCATAGCTCTGAGGCCGTCCGAAATTTCTGTATCTCTGGGTGAAAGATTTAACGCAGCTTTTGCAACGTCAATCGCTTCGGCGTATTTTTTATTTTCCCAAAGAGTTCTTGCGTTTTGCCAACTTTGCCATGCTTCACGATTATTTGATGATTCTTCAAATGTTGATACGGGTAAAGCTATTTTAACTCTCGTTTCACCGCTTCCGAGTTTTGTTCCTGAAGAATTGAACGCTGTAACATAAATTTCACTCTCACCAACACTGCCGCGTCTCATGAAAATATCATCAATATCCTGACTGAACAATGCTGTAGCAGCATCGGCTGTCCACTTAAAAGTATGTTCGCCTTTGAAATCGGGAGTTAATGAAGCGCGAATTTTTACGGGAGAATTTGCCAACAAAACTTCAGGGCTTAAAACATAATTTGAACGTTTTGAAGCGTCCCATAAAGTTAAAGGTTTATCAATTACGGCGGCTATTTCAATCTGAAATTCTTTCGGAGTAACTAATACTTCAGATGTTGAAACTTCATTTCCGTTTCTGTCATAAAAATACGCAGTAACTTTTACAGGCTGAGTGTCAAGAGGAATAAAAGCGCATTCGGAGCCTCCGTCTCTGGCGGGTTTTTGTAAAATTCTGTCGGGAATTTTTCCTGTTGTAGGACTAACTGACCATGCAACATAACCGCCCGAAGGAATTTGGGAAGCCGTTGCGGAAATTACGACCTGTTCACCGACATGAGCATCTTTGTCAATGACGATGTTTTGAGAGGCCGCAAAAGATACGGAAATAAACGAAAACAAAACAGACAAAGAGATTAAAGTTAAAATTATGCGAGACGTATAAAATTTTGACTGCATAAAATAAAAATCCTCCTTAAAAAATAAAATGTTACAAAATTTTTTTATAGTTAGGCTTATTATACATTGATTTGAACTTTTCAGGAAAAGAAAATAATGTGTTAAGATACAAAAAATTTAGAAATTGGAGAAGTAAAAATTTTTAATGAATGATTTTAATTCTTACGGTCTCAGAAAAGAATTAATGGCTGCACTTAATGAACACGGATTTAACGAGCCTATGGAAGTTCAGGACAGAGTGCTTTCTGAGGATTGGAACAATGACTTAATAGTCAGAGCAAAAACAGGTTCGGGAAAAACATTAGCATTTCTTTTACCGTTATTGCAGGAAATGAAAATCGGTGAAAAATCCCCGCAGATTTTGATATTGGCACCTACTAGGGAGCTTGCACAACAGACAGCGGACGAGGCGGAATTTTTAGGGAGGTTCTTAAAAATTTCGGTAGCTTCGTTAGTCGGAGGAATGGATATTTACCCTCAGCTTAGGACACTGAAACACGGAGCTGCGATTATAGCAGGAACACCGGGACGAGTACGGGATCATATTCAAAGAGGCTCATTTGAGACGAAAAATATTCACAGCGTAGTTTTAGATGAAGGCGATTTAATGTTGGATATGGGATTTCGTGAGGAACTTGAAGCTATTCTTGATGCAATGCCTTACGGGAGACGATGGTTATTTTCAGCAACAATGCCCGATGAAGTTAAAGAACTTGCGGAACGTTATTTAGATTCTCCGTTAATACTTTCGGTTGATGAGGAAGCGTCTCAGCATGAAGATATAATTCACAGGGTTTACCGTATTCCGACAAACAAACGTTTTGAAGGGCTTGTTGATATTTTGTTATTTGAACACCCGAAACGAAGCTTAGTATTTTGTCATACTAAAATGGAATCGATAGAAATTGCACAACGTCTTCAAGATCACGGCTTCAGTGCAGCGGCATTACAGGGAGATATGACGCAGGGCGAAAGAAACGCTGTTTTAGCTTCGTTCAAATCAGGTTCAGTTCCTTGTCTTGTTGCTACGAATGTTGCTGCTAGAGGTCTTGATATTGAGGGAGTATCTCATGTAATACAACTCGGATTGCCGGATGACAGAGAGACGTTTATACACAGGAGCGGAAGAACAGGAAGAGCCGGCCATGAAGGAATAAATTTAGTGCTTCTTTCACCTCGTGAGATTGGAAAATTCAGAGACATGTTAAGAGGTACTGACATAAAAACGGAATGGTTAGATGTTCCCGAAATAGAGAAAATCAGAGAGGCATGGAGAGATTCTGCGGAACAGGAAATTTTTGCTGCACCTGTTGATAAAGATTACGGAGAATGTGTTAAGTGGGCAAATGATTTAATCACAAGAGCCGAGCCTAAAGTAATCATAGCGAAATTATTGGCGGTGTTAAGTGCGAGAAATAAGGGTTACAGTTTGGACAGGGAGTTAATAAGGGAACAGGATAAATTAAAACGTCCGAACAAAACGAACAAAAATTCAGCCTCAAAATCGAAATCAAGAATATTATCAAAGCCCAAAGGATATTTCAGGCGTTTCAGAAGTATCAAAGGAAGTCCGAACACAGGACAGATATTAAATGCAATGTGTACTGCATTAAAAGTTGAACGTGATGAAATAGGGGCAATTCGAGTGAACGATAAATATATTTTGGTGGAGTTAATGCCGTTAGCATTGTCGAAACTTGAACAGGGGCACGCTAAAGCAGGCTTATCAAAATTCGGGTTATTGCCTGATGAAGAAAAGGAAAGACGTTCAAAAAAATATTAACCCCTCTGTTTTGAGGGGCTTTATTATACTTGAAGTCGGGCGTTAATTTTTGTATCAATCAGAGCTTCTATTTGTTCGAGAGTTATTGAAGGCTTGCGAATGTCTTTCAGGTATGGTGCTAAAGTAATGGCAGCAAACGCAACTCCCAATGTTGCCAATATCCAATATATCATTGTTTCAAGGCTATCCATTCGTTTTGACAAAGCGTCTATTCTAGAAGTCAAAACTTTTATGTCGCTCTTGATACTTCCTATTTCTTCACGCAATCCGCTTATTTCTTTGCGTACTTCATTTATTTCTTTGCGTACTTCATTTATTTCTTCACGAACCTCACGCAACAATTTTTCATTCATGAGCCGCATTTCAGCCATAAGTGCTTCCATTTTTGCGTCAAAAACGTCTTGCCTAACATAAACGCCCATATCCTCTGAAGTTGCAGCATAACATGAAGATACAAGCAAGACAATCAATAACAATGACATAAAAATTTTCTTCATTTTGTTGCTCCTCCTTCTAACTTTTAATTTTATCCGAGAAAATCCAACAAGCTCGGCTGAATTAATCTTGCGATAACGGCCAAATTAGCTTGATACATGTAATCAGCAACCATTAACTGCGATATTGCTTCTGCCGGATCAATTTTTGCTAAATCGTCATATTGCTCAGTCATAATTGCGTTCTCAGTAACGAGCCTTTCTGTATTATATTCGTATCTCGCACGCAATGCACCGTCTTCAGCCATGACGCTTAAAATATTGTCGATGAAATTATCAACTCTCGGCAACATTTTTTCAACGAGGTCATCTCTGTTTCCTGATTCAACTGCTGCGATAACGTCATTAATAACTCCGAAGCCGTTTTGGCGCATTGTATTAGCACCGCTTCTTATTGTAGCGTTTTGAGTATGTATTCCGCTTTCATAGAGACCGTCATTAAGTCCTCTGGCAACGTTATCATCGTTTGAATATGCTTTGCCTTCAAGATTATAACCGCCTCTATAATATGTCCTTGCTGAAACGTCAAAGCCGCTAATATCTCCGAGAAAATCGTTTGTAATGTCCTCGTTTTCCTTCTCGAATTTTATTTCAACCGAATAACCTCTCGGCGAATAAACTACGAGTTCCTTATCCGAATTAATCAACGCTTTAACATCATCGTCCTGCATTCTTGCGTTAATAAATTCAGCGATGTCATCTGCTTGAATTTTGCTGTCATTAGTAACATCACGAATCGCCGTTAAGTCAATCGTGTGTGTGTATCCTGCAACAGTGATGCTGATTGTATCGGCAGGGAATTTTTCTTCGTCAATATCCCAAACGAAATTTTCTTCGTCCATAATTCCGTCTTCAGTACCGTCAGAATTTAAGCGGCCTTGAATACCCGTTGAAATTCCTAAAGCATCTTCGGCAATATGTCCTTTAATGTCGAGAACGTTCACTGCCGAACCGTCAACTGACGAAATCGAAATCAGCGGAAAATCTCCCGTGTTGCGTCCGTCAGCCTGACCCATGTGCTGGTCGTAATAATTAACATAGAGCCAGTCGCCTGCCTGGACTCTTAAACGATCCATAACGTCTTTTACTGTATCGTCCGCGCTGACGTCAATGTCAACGCTGTGTGCAAGGTTTGAAAATCTTATAGTTCCTGCCCTGAATGGAAGCGCGTCAGGATTTGAGGTGATATTGACATATTTCGCCGCGTTTTCCGTGTTTGTCTCAGCGTCCGCGTATGCTTCACCGAATGTAGCATTATCGAGCATTTTAACGTGGGTCTGTTTCAAATTCGAGCTGACTCCGCCGTGAATACCAAGCTGAGTTGCAAGTCCGCCGGAATAATCGTTCCATTCGGGGTCGTTAAACGGCATATCAACAACAGTAAAAGCCTCGCCCGAAAGAAAATATATTGAGCATGAGCCGTCAATGTTCTGTCCCGTTCCGTCAACGTGCTGAGCAAAACCCATGATGTCATTGCCTTCAATTTCGTTGACCTGATTTACGATTTCCTGCATTAATAACGCCCTGTCAACAAAGCCCGTCGATTTATCTAGAACGTCAGCTTTTTTAATGTCAAGGTCGTAATACATTCCGCAATTCATCTGAACGCGCATCGGAACGCCGACATTATCGTCAACGCACGGCGCGGACGGAAAATTGACGCATTTCATTCCCATTCCGATGTAATCATCGCTTG
>CALBPU010000030.1 GCA_937899395.1 uncultured Fretibacterium sp. | reverse complement strand
TCCTTCTCCCGAATTATTTTTATATTATCATAATATATTAGTATAAAACAAGTAAAAGAATTTAATACCGAAAATTTCTAATGACACAAAAAAATTATGCGTTAAAATATTTTGAAAATATAAAAACAAAATTTTGCCGAAATAATTTTTGACTCAGCTTGCGGGGGCGTGAGTGTTAAAAATTTTTCGGAATTGAAGCAATTAATCATTAAAATTTTTAACAGGAGGCATTTTATTATGAGTTTTTCAGGACCTGTATTAGGTGAATTCTTCGGAACGCTTGTTCTTGTTGTTTTCGGAGACGGTAACGTTGCTAACCTTGTACTTAAAGATTCAAAGGCTAACGGTTCAAACTGGGTTCATATTTGTTGGGGCTGGGCATGGGCAGTAGGTCTCGGCGTATTTGCGGCAAACGCTCTCGGTTCATCACAAGCAGACTTAAACCCTGTCGTAACAGTTGCAAAAACTTTAGCAGGCGTTTACGGTTCATGGGGTGAAGCATGCAATATTATTATTGCTCAAATGATTGGCGGTTTCTGCGGCGGTGTCGTAGTATGGCTTGCATACCTCAGTCATTGGAAAGGTTCAGACCCTGCTTCAATGCTCGGAGTATTCTGCACTGCTCCCAACAAGAGCAGAGAAGATCGCAATCTTTGCTGCTGTTTCATCACCGAAGCTATTGCAACATTCTTCCTTGTTACTTTGATTATGTGCGTATTCTCAAAGGGCGTTGGCCTTACAACTCCGGGTCTTGGAACATTCTTCGTAGTCGGAATTATTTACGGACTTGGTGCGGCTCTCGGCGGACCTACAGGTTACGCTCTTAACCCTGCCAGAGATTTAAGCCCTCGTATTGCACACTTTGTACTTCCGATTCCGGGTAAAGGAGATTCAGATTGGGGTTATTCATGGGTTCCTGTATTAGGCCCGTTGGTAGGTGCAGTAGGAGCTTATTTCTTCTGCCATGCAGTAGGAATTATGTAAACTTTTACAAGCCCCCCGCAAAATTTTTTATCGTGAGGATTTAGAGATGTCATTTTTTAGCAAATTGTTTGGGAAAAACAACGACAATCAACCCTCAATACCTCAAACACAGCAAACAAATTCGGAATCAGCAACAAAAATTTTACAGGAGGAAAATTTTTCAATGTCGGAAAAGAAATATGTAGCAGCTATAGATCAAGGAACAACAAGCACTCGTTGTATGTTATTCACGAAAGACGGAAGACCTGCGGCTTCGTATCAAATGGAACACGAACAGATTTTCCCTCATCCGGGCTGGGTCGAACATAATGCGATGGAAATTTGGAGCAGAACTCAAGACGTTATCAGAGGCGCATTAGCTCAGGTAAACGCAAGTGCTGAAGATATTGCGGCAGTCGGAATTACAAATCAGCGTGAAACGACAGTTGTATGGGACAAAAAAACAGGCAAGCCGATTTACAATGCTATCGTCTGGCAGTGTACGAGAACTCAGGACTTCTGCGCTGAATGGCTCAAAAAACCCGGTTGGGGTCAAAATGAAAAGGGCGAAGGAAAAGTTAAAGATATTACGGGGCTTTTAATTAACCCTTATTTCTCAGGAACAAAAATTCGCTGGATTTTGGACAACGTTGAAGGTGCAAGAGAAAAAGCTGAGAAGGGCGAATTACTTTTCGGCAACACTGACACATGGTTAATCTGGAATTTAACGGGCGGAGTTAATGGCGGTGTTCATGTAACAGACGTTTCAAACGCTTCAAGAACCCTTTTAATGAACATCAAAACTCTTCAATGGGACGAAGAAATGATGAATGAATTAAAAGTTCCTGCGTCAATGCTTCCCAAGATTATGCCTTCAAGCTATGTTTACGGCAAAACTACAAAAGACGGCTCGTTCGGCGGTGAAATTCCTGTTGCTGGAGATTTAGGAGACCAGCAGGCAGCTTTGTTCGGTCAGGCATGTTTAAGCGAAGGTGAAGCAAAGAATACTTACGGAACAGGTTGCTTCATGCTCATGAACATCGGCGACAAACCTATTCCTTCAAAGAACGGATTATTAACGACAGCGTTTTATTCACGTGAACCTGGAAAATGTTTCTACGCTCTCGAAGGTTCAATCGCAATCGCAGGAGCAGCTATTCAATGGCTCAGAGATAATCTTAAACTCGTTGATGATGCACCTGTTACTGAATATTTTGCAGGAAAAGTTAAGGACAGCGCAGGAATTTATTTTGTACCGGCATTTTCAGGATTGTTTGCTCCTTATTGGGACATGACAGCAAGAGGAGCTATCGTAGGCTTAACACGCTACGTTCGCAAGGAACATTTCATTCGTGCAACTCTCGAAAGCCTTTGCTATCAAACCAGAGATGTTATTGAAGCAATGGAAAAAGATTCGGGCAAAAAATTAACAGCTCTCAAAGTTGACGGCGGCGCAGTAGTTAATAACCTTCTCATGCAGTTACAGGCTGATATTCTCGGAGCCGATGTTGTAAGACCCGTTGTAAACGAAACAACAGCTCTCGGTGCTTCTTATGCAGCAGGACTTGCGGTAGGCTTCTGGAAAGATGAAAGCGACATCAGAGCTAACTGGGCACAAGATCGTAAATTTGAACCCGAACTCGCAGCCGATGAACGTGAAAAGGCTTATTCAGGTTGGAAGAAAGCTATTGAGAAATCAAGAGCTTGGACAGACTAGTGTAATTAATTTTGAACTCACGGCAGCCTCGATAAAAACGGGGCTGTCATTTTTTAGAGGGGGAAAAAATTTTTATGAAATATGATGTAATAATAATCGGTTCAGGAGTTGTCGGAGCTGGAATTGCAAGAGAGCTTTCAAAATACAAACTCAAAATCGCTGTACTTGATAAAGCCTCTGAACTTCCAAGCGGTGCAAGCCGTGCAAATTCTTCAATGATTCACGGAGGATTTGATGACAAACCCGGAACTGTTAAAGCAAAATTCTGCGTGCCCGGAAATAAATTATGGCATGAATTAAAAGATGTCTTGGATATTCATTTAGATGAATGCGGCTCTTATGTCTGTGCTTTTAACGATGCCGAAATTAAACACCTCGAAGAATTATTGGAGCAGGGAAAATCAAACGGCGTTCCTAATCTCGAAATAGTTTCGGGCGATAAAATGCGTGAAAGAGAGCCTAATGTTTCAAAGGATATTAAGGCGGCTTTATTCTCACCTACCGCTGCAATAATAAATAATTTTGAGGCTGTAAACGCTTTAATAGAGAGCGCAAAAATTAACGGAGCTGAATTATTTTTAGAGACACTCGTAACAGGATTGTTATTTGATGACGAAAAAAATATTCGCGGCGTTGCAACTAACAAGGGCGAATTTTCAGCACCTGTTGTAATTAATGCAGGCGGAGTTCATTCCGGAGAAATTTCATCATGGGTAGGAGATACGAGCTTCAAAATCATTCCTACTAAGGGCGAATATTATTTGCTTGATCGTGCAACACAAGGAACAATTCACAGCTTTTTGTTTTCATGTCCTTCAAAAGCAGGAAAAGGAATTACGGTTTTGCAGACTGCTGAAGGAAATTTAATGTCAGGTCCTACAGCAACTGAACAGGATAACCCCGATGATACTTCAACAACTCCTGAAGGATTAGCTGAAGTTTTGAAGGGCGCAAGACGTTTAGTGCCTGATTTTCCTGTCAGACTTAACATAACGACTTTTGCAGGAGTTCGAGCAAATACAGAATCAGGAGATTTTGAGATTAAGACGCTTAAAAATCCTCGAGGCTTTGTTAATGTAGCTGGAATAAAATCGCCTGGTTTCACTTCATCACCTGCAATAGCCGAATATGTCGCTGAAATGTTAAAGGAAGAATTATCAGATCGAATAACATTAACTCCCAACGAAAAATTTATTCCTGAACGAAAAAATATTCCGAGATTTTTATATCTTGACATGGCCGAGCGCAAAAAATTAGCTGAAAAAGATAATTCTTACGCTCAAATAGTTTGCAGATGTGAAACTGTTACGGAAGGTCAGGTTCTCGAAGCTATACGAAGAGGAGCAAGAACTATCACGGCTGTTAAGATGATGACTAGAGCAGGAACAGGAAGATGTCAGGGAGGATTTTGTTGTCCCAGAGTTGCTGAAATTTTATCGAGAGAATTAAACATTCCTTTAGACGAAATTACGAGGCACGGCGGAGAATCGAAATTATTAACAGGCAGAACCAAAGAACCTTTGCTGAAAAAATCAAAGGAGGCTGAATAAATTATGAGCAACAAAAATATTGATGTCCTTATAATCGGGGCAGGGCCTGCGGGAGTTGCGGCAGGTATCGGAGCTAAAAAGGAAGGCGCAAATAATGTTGTAGTCCTAGAAAGGGATTGGGATTTAGGAGGAATTTTACAGCAATGTATTCACCCCGGCTTTGGTCTCAGAACTTTCAGAGAGGAATTAACAGGCCCTGAATACATGCACAGATTTATTCAACAGGCTCATGAAATCGGCGTTGAGTTCAGGACAAACACAATGGTATTTCAGATTGATAAAGATACAAATTCAGTTTGGACTATGAACAAAGACAGAGGAATTGAATGCTTAAATCCTAAATCAAGCGTCTTAACAATGGGCTGTCGTGAACGGCCTTTAGGAGCAATAAGAATACCAGGTACACGTCCTTCAGGAATTTATACGGCAGGAACAGCTCAAAGATTCGTTAATATGGAAGGTTATATGCCGGGTAAAAAAGCCGTAATTTTAGGTTCGGGAGATATAGGCTTAATTATGGCTCGCCGAATGATTTGGGAAGGAGCAGAGGTTGAAGGAGTTTACGAGGTTATGTCATGGCCTGGAGGATTGAGAAGGAATATCGCTCAATGCCTCGACGATTACGGAATACCTTTTCACCTTAAAACTACCGTAACAAAAATTCACGGTGCTGAAAGATTAGAAGGTGTTACAGTTGCAGAAGTTGACGACACTATGACCCCGATTAAAGGCACTGAAAGATTCATTGAATGCGATACGTTGTTGCTTGCAATAGGATTAATACCTGAAAACGAACTTTCGCGAATGGCAGGAATTGAAATTCACCCTGTAACTGGCGGTCCTGTTGTCAATGATTTATTACAGACTTCAAACCCGTCAATTTTTGCAGCAGGAAATGTTGTTATAGTTTACGATTTAGTTGATAATGTCAGCGATGAGGGGTTGATAGCGGGAGCTAACGCGGCGAAATTTGCTCTTGGAAAATTATCTCCTGACATCAAAAAAATTCCTGTTAAAGGCGGAGAGAATGTGAGATTATATTCTCCTCAATTTGTAACGGGAGAATCTGACACGATAATTTACATGAGAGTTACTCACCCGATTGAACAGGCTTGTAAAGTTACGGCAGAACCGGGATTATTCACGCAAAAACTTCGTTATGCAAGACCCGGTGAAATGAATGAGGCAAGAATTAAAGCAGCACAAGTTAAAGCCGCTCTTGAAAAAGGCAGCCTCAATGAAATTGTAATTGACATTAAGCCGCTATAAAAAGGGAGCGTGAAAAATTATGGAAGAGAAAAAATTTATATGTGTTTCGTGTCCTTTGGGCTGTGGTTTAACGGTAACTCTTGATAACGGCGAAGTGGTTCAAGTTAAAGGCAATTCATGTCCGAGAGGAGCTGCTTATGCAAAATCAGAAGTGAAAGACCCGAGAAGAGTTTTTGCTTCAACAGTCAGAGTTAAGGGCGGAAAATTGCCCGTATGTCCTATACGAAGCAAAACTCCCGCACCTAAAGACAAATTATTTGACATTGCGGAAGCTGTTGCGAAACTTGAAATTAAAGCACCGATTCAAATCGGACAAATTTTAATTCACAATGTTTGTGATACTGATGTTGATATTGTAGCAAGCAGAGATTTAGAAGCAGTAAAATAATTTCATGATATAAAATAAGGCTCGTTCAAATTGAACGGGTCTTATTATTTTCAAGCATTTGCAAGAGCTATATATGCTTCTTTATGTTTTTCGAGGATACGTTTTGAAATTTCCCTCACTTCTTCATCGCTTGCATATTCGTATTCTTTTTGGTTATTATTTTGCAAATAAAAAACTTTTTCTTCTACTGCAACATTCATAAAAATTCAAACCTCCATTTTTTTGTTATTATATCTGAAAAAATAAAAGGAGAATAAATTTTGAGCGAATCATTATTCGTAAATCCTTCCGATGAACCTTTAGCAGCAAGAATGAGACCTGATAATCTCGAAAATTTCGCAGGTCAGGAACATTTAATAGCTCCGGGAAAAATTTTGCGCCGTATTATTGACTCTGACAAAATACCTTCAATGATCTTTTGGGGGCCTCCGGGAGTCGGCAAAACGACACTTGCAAGTATCATCGCTAAAAGAACTAAAGCTGAATTTATAAATTTCTCGGCAGTTACCAGCGGAATAAAAGAAATTCGTGAAGTAATGCGTCAGGCTGAAGCTAACAAAAATTTCGGTGAACGTACAATTTTATTTGTTGATGAAATTCACAGGTTTAACAAAGCTCAACAAGATGCTTTTTTGCCGTTTGTTGAAAAAGGGAGCATAATTTTAATCGGAGCTACAACCGAAAATCCTTCCTTTGAAATTAACAGTGCTTTGTTATCAAGATGTAAAGTTTTTGTGTTAAAGTCTTTAAGTGTTGAAGATATTACAAAATTATTGCAAAGAGCTTTGAATGTTCTCGGTAAAAATTTTTATGCTGACGATGACATTTTGAAAGCAATCGCAATTTTTTCAAACGGAGATGCAAGAGCTGCATTATCTTTAATCGAAATGGCCGCAAATAATTCACAAGCAAATTCCGAAGGCAAAATTATTATCACTCAGGAAATTTTAGAGCAATGCACTTCACGAAAATCTCTTTTATACGATAAAAACGGAGAAGAACATTACAATTTAATTTCAGCTCTTCATAAATCAATGAGAAATTCAGACCCTGATGCAGCAGTTTATTGGTTAGCGAGAATGTTGGAAGCAGGTGAAGATCCTTTATATATTGCAAGGAGAATAATTCGTTTTGCAAGTGAAGACATTGGACTTGCTGAACCTTCCGCACTTTCAATGGCTGTTGCGGCATATCAGGCATGTCATTTTCTCGGAATGCCCGAATGTTCCGTTCATTTAACTCAAGCAGTTGTTCACATGTCAATATCTCCAAAATCAAACGCACTTTATGACGCTTATAACTCAGCACGTGATGACGCAGTGAAAAATTTAGCCGAGCCTGTTCCGTTACATATACGAAATGCTCCGACAAAATTAATGAGAGATTTGGAATACGGAAAAGGTTATCAATATGCTCACGATTACGACGAAAAAATTACAGCGATGGAATGTTTGCCCGAATCTTTAATCGGCCATGAATATTATAAACCGACAGAACAGGGAAGCGAAATTCATTACAAAAAGCGTTTAGAACAAATTAAAAAATGGAAAGCTGAACATAAAAAATAAACAATCAAATGCAACTTGAATGCAAAAAATTTTTTTACTAGAATAAAACAACCTAGTTATAAAATTATTGTTAATGGAGGAGATATGTAAATGTCGGTTACAAAAAAATTTACAAAAGCATTCGTGCTTGCCATTATGGCTTCATTATTTTGCTGCGAAACAGTGTGCGTTTTTTGCGAAGCTGAACCTGCGTATGCTGCAAAGAGAAAAAACAAGAAAAAGAAAGCTTCACCACCGCCTAAAAATCAGCAATCTGCAAATGTAAGTCATCATTCAGTAGGAGATATTTTCACATTCGGAAAATATGAACAAGATAATAACCAATCAAACGGCAAAGAAGATATTGAATGGGTTGTCTTGGCAAAAGAAAATAATCGCATTCTTGTTATCAGCAAATATGTACTCGATAGCCAACCTTATAACAACAATGGAGATAAAGATTGGGGAAATTGTTCTCTTAGACGCTGGTTGAACGACACATTTATGAAATCCGCTTTCAATACTTCCGAACAGTCAAAAATTCCTACCGTAAAGCTGGAAAATCGGACTATGAACGTTGCATCAGGTGAAGAATTTCTTAAAAGTTCGACGCAGGACAAAATATTTCTTTTAAGCAGAGACGATGTTTACAAATATTTTGCTTCCGATTCTGAACGTCAATGTAAACCAACTGTCTATGCTAAAGCTAAAGAATTGTATGTCAACGATGATGGATTTCCTTTTTGGTGGCTGCGAAATTTTGCTGTTCGAGATGACGGTTATCCAGAATACAGTTATTTCGATGTTCACGATTATGACGCTTATTTCAAAGATCCGTCAGGTGTTCGTCCTGTAATGTGGCTGAATATTTAGTTTGCATAAAAGAATTTTGAAAGGAGAATTATAAAATGGCAGATGTAATTATTAGTACAGGAGATGTTAAAGGGGAGTATGAAGTACTCGATACAATTTTTGCATTGGGATCTGGTGAAGCCGGTTTGTTCACAAGAGCGCCGGATAACGCATTCAAAGGAGTTAAATCAGAACTGATTTCAAAATGTAAAAATCTTGGCGGCAATGCGGTTATTTTTTGCCAGTTTGAATATCGAATAACTGTAAATGAAGGTTTATTCGGCAACAAGCAGGGCGTTGAAATTTTTGCGTATGGTACTGCAGTACGTATGAAACGATAATAAGGAGGCTAAAAATGAAAAAATTAATTTCTGTCGTATTATTGGCATGTATGTTAAACTTAGCATCGATTAATTCAACTGCACATGCAAATGTTCTTTGGGATTTTTTATGGGATCAAGCGAAGTCCGCCGCAATCGATTACGCAATAAATCACGCTGATGAAATTGTTGATGCGGTAATGGGTGCATTTAGCGATACTCCATCAGACAGCAGTTATTACACTCGCAGAATTGTAGCAGATTCGTTAAATGTCCGTGAAAATCCTGATAAAAAATCAAGAGCAATTACACAATTAAAGTACGGTCAATCGTTACATGTTCATGAAACAACAGGTCCGAATATGAAATGGTCTTTAATTGAAACTTCAGACGGAACGAAAGGCTGGGTTTCATCAGATTATATAGCTCCTTTGAACGGTAAAGGCATTCCTGTAAAAACAACGAGAAGAATAAATCTCAGAATGTCTCCAGAATCAGCAAAAGGCAGTTGGAACATCATCGGTCAGCTTGAACAAGGAACCGAAGTCCTAATGATAAGGCGGTGGACAGTGAACGATACGATGTGGTTTTACGTTCAAACACCTTCAGGATTAACGGGTTGGCTTTCATCTAAATATGTCGAATAATGGAGGTAAAAAGTCATGAAAATATTTAGCGCAATAATCGCAATAGGCTTATTAATGACAGTATTATGTTCAATCGCATTTGCTCATCATTATATCTGCGAGTTCTTTCGTGTCAAAAAATCCGAGTGGGAAATTTCATAGGTGGCTTCAAAACGATTAATAATATATCTGATTTTAGCGAAAGCCCTACTTCATTAGCAGGATCTTTATTATTATTGACTTTCTAGCCAACTTTCAAGAATTAAAACCGCCGCAATTTTATCGACAGTCTTACGGCGTTTTTTTCTCGATACATCAGCAGAAATTAATGTCTGTTGAGCTATAACGGTTGTAAATCTTTCGTCCCATGTCAAAAATTTTAATTCGGGATATTCGGATTTTAATTCTTCGATTAGGAGCAAAATTTTTTCGGCAGCCTCGCTCTTTTTACCGTCAGTCCGAAGCGGAAGACCGATAACTATTAACGACGGATTAAATTTTTTAAGACATTCATCAAAATCTTTTCTCCATTCGTCATTATCAGCCTTCCAAACTCCTAAACCCTGAGCAATTATTCTTGACGGATCCGAAATCGCTGCTCCAACTCTTACTGCTCCAATATCAAGCGCGAGAACTCTTCCCGAAAAATTGTTTTGCAAATTTATAACTCCTAATCTTAAAATTTTTCAGCTCATCTCTTTAACCATTTCTTCAAGAGCTGAAAAAATTTTTAACTGCTCCAGACCTCCATGTCTGAAACAGGATCCAATTTAACTTTAATCACAAAAAATTCTCCTTGAAAATTTTATTTTGTTTGAACTTTTACAAGCTCACGAATTTTTGTTAATGCTTCCTCAAGTTTCGAGCCTTCACGCCCCCCTCCTTGAGCTAAATTTTTACGTCCTCCGCCTTTACCTCCTAAAATCAAACAAGCCTCTTTAACTAAAACTCCTGCGTTAATTCCGAGATTTACGGATTTATCATCGGCCATTACAACAAGTTGGCACGAATTATCTTCGGTATTTAATGACGCAAGAATTACAATATTGGGTTCAGGTCTTGCACGTGCTTTATCTCCAATATCACGAAGCATATTCGCTTGAATATCGGGAAATCTTCCAATTTGTAACAGGACATCGTTAATTTCCTCACGTTCCAAAAATCTCTCGGAATTTTCGAGAAGCTCTTTTAATTTTACGGCTTGAATTTGATTTTTAAGAGTTTTAAGTTCTTCAACAAGTGATTTAGCTTTGTCGTTCAAGTTTTCCTCGTCAGTCGATAACAATGCTGTCATTGAATTTCTCAACGAGAATAATTTTTGCAGCAACGTTAAAACATTCATTCCTGTTACAGCTAAAATTCTGCGAGTTCCTGAGCCTATGCTCTCCTCACGTAAAATTTTGAAGCTCCCTATATCACCCGTACGTTGAACGTGAAGTCCTCCGCATAATTCCATCGAAAAATCTTCAACCTTTACAACTCTTACAACATCGCCGTATTTTTCATCAAATAATGCTTTTGCGCCCGAATTAACCGCTTCTTCCTTTGAATGTTCCGAAATATCTACAGGAATATTTTTGAGGATTTCGGAGTTAATGATTTTTTCAGCCTCAGCAATTTCAGCGTCAGTTACGGGTGAATGGTGAGTGAAATCAAAGCGCAAAAATTCTTCAGTTACAAGTGAACCGGCCTGTCTTACATGACGACCTAACACTCTTCCTAATGCTTCGTGCAGCAAATGTGTTGCCGTGTGATTTCGCCTGATTGAATTTCTGCGTTCGTTATCGACAATACATAAAACTTCATCACCGATTTTAATTTCGCCCTCATTAAGTTTAGCTGAATGTGAAATAATTTTTCCGTGAGGTACAGTGTTAAGAATTTTCACGGTGAGACCGTTAATTTTCATTTCGCCAATATCACCGACTTCACCGCCTCTTTCAGCGTAAAAAGCTGTTTGATCAAGAACGATTTCAAATTCTCCTGAAGTAACTTTGTCAACTCTTCCGTCTGAAGTTATCAGAGCAATAATTTTTCCGCTATCCTCAAATTTTTCATAGCCTGTAAATTTTGTTGCTCCAAATTCGTTCTCAAGCTCCGTATAAACATCTCCGGCTAATGCGCTTTTCTTTTGTTTGCTAGATGAACGTGCCCTTTCTCGCTGTTCATTCATGGCCGCTTTGAAGCCCTCTTCATCGAGCGTGAAATTTTCCTCGCCAGCCATTTCACGAGTTAATTCAGGAGGAAATCCGAACGTATCATATAAAGTGAAAATTACATCGCCGGGAATTTCATTTAAGCCTTGAGATTTTAATTTTGAAATTTCAGAGTCAAATAATTCTGTTCCCTGTCTTAAAGTCTTGTTGAATTTTTCCTCTTCAAGATTAATTATTTGTTCGATTACGGGACGCTGAGTTATTAATTCTTTGTAAGGTTCGCCCATAATATCAATTAAAATCGGCAAGTATTCACAAACAAATTGCCCCTCGAAATTTAAGAGCTTTCCAAACCTCACAGCCCTTCTTAACAATCTCCTCAAAACATAACCCGAACCGTCATTTGAAGGTAAAACTCCGTCAGCTAACATAAACGCCACGCTTCTGACATGATCCGCAATAACTCTTACAGCCATGTCATTTTTAGCATTTTCACCGTACTTAATGCCGGCTTTTTTGCATGTGTAATCAATTAACGGCGTGAATAAATCGGTCTCGTAATCCGTATCAACTTCCTGAACCACAGAAGCTAATCTCTCAAGCCCCATTCCTGTATCAATATTTTTGTGAGGCAATAAAGGCAATGATCCGTCCTTTTGTCTGTCGAATTGTGTGAAAACGAGGTTCCATATTTCCATATATCTGTCGCAATCACAGCCTACTCCGCAAGTAGGTTTGCCGCAGGAATATTTTTCGCCTCTGTCGTAATAAATTTCAGAGCATGGCCCGCAAGGCCCCGTTTCTCCCATAAACCAATAATTATCATCTTGTCCAAAACGGAAAATTTTATTTTCAGGAAGTCCTACGTCTTTGTGCCAAACATCATAAGCTTCATCATCATCAAGATAAACTGTTGCGTATAATCTTTCGGGATCTAATCCTACACGCTCCGTTAAAAATTCCCATGCCCATGTTATAGCTTCATGCTTGAAATAACTTCCCCATGAAAAATTACCTAACATCTCAAAAAATGTATGATGTCTCGCAGTTCGTCCGACGTTTTCAATATCGTTTGTACGAACGCATTTTTGACAAGTAACAACACGAGGATATTCAGGTTCTTTTATTCCGAGATAATACGGCTTCAAAGGCACCATTCCAGCAATCGTAAATAATAATGAAGGGTCTTCAGGTACTAATGAAAAACTTGGGAGGTGTTTTGCTCCTTTTTCCTCCCAAAATTTCACAAACATTTCTCTAAGTTCACGAGCTGTTCTGTGTTTCATTATTTCGTCTCCTTACCTGTAATTTTGTCGATAAAAGGCTGAATTAAATCAACAGGAATAGGGAAGAATGTCGTTGTGTTTCTCTCTCCTGAAATTTCTCGAATCGTTTGCAAGTATCTTAACTGTAATGTTATGGGTGAAACTTCCATTTGTTTTGCTGCTTCCGATAAAGTTGTAGCGGCCTGTAATTCTCCTTCGGCTGCGATAATTTTTGCACGGCGTTCACGTTCAGCTTCAGCCTGTCGAGCCATTGCACGCTTCATTCCTTCGGGCAATTCCAACTCCTTAACTTCAACGGCACTTACTTTAATTCCCCAAGGATCTGTACGTTCATCAATGATTTTTTGAAGCTCTTGATTAATTTTTTCACGTGATGAAAGAACTTCGTCAAGTTCAACCGAACCTACAACAGAACGTAATGTTGTCTGAGCTAACTGGCTTGTAGCGATAACATAATTTTCAACTTCAACAACGGATTTTGCAGGTTCCAAAACCCTGAAATATACAACGGCATTAACTTTTATTGCAACGTTGTCCTTCGTAATGACCTCTTGAACAGGAACATCGAGCGTTAAAATTCTGAGGTCAACAGTTACGGAACGATCAATAAACGGCACTGTAAAAACAATTCCCGGCCCTCTGCTTCCGACTAAACGACCTAAACGAAACAAAACGAGCCTTCTGTATTCGGGAACAATTTTAATCGCTGTTGAAAGTACAATCAGCAGGAAAAATCCCGCTACAGCAATCGTTCCAAGTCCCGAAATTATTGAGCCAATATCACTAATATCAATTGTCATAATTTTTTCTCCTCTCTAAACTAAACTAACTCACTTAAACAAATTCTTTAACTTTTCTGCAAAACCTGATTTATTTTCGCTGATAGGAGTTTTCATTTCTTCGGCTAAAGACTGAATTAATTCACGCTGCTTTTCCGTTAATTTCGTTGGAATTTCGATAAAGACATGAGCATATAAATCTCCGAATGATTTTGAATTTAATTTCGGCATTCCTTTACCTTTGATTTTCAAAATCTGTCCTTGTGAAGTACCTGAAGGCACGGAAATTTTTTCGAGTTTTCCGTCGAGCATTTTAATTTCAGTTTCAGCTCCCAAAACAGCTTGAGGATATGTCAAAAGCAAACTCGTGTGTAAATCCGCTCCGTTTCTCTCGAAATCGGGGTGAATTTCAACGTCAATAATCAAAAATAAATCACCTGCCGAGCCTCCGTTAATGCCTGCTTCACCTTCGCCCTGCATTCTGAATTGCCTGTTTCTTTCAACTCCTGCGGGAATTTTTATTCCTTTGAGCGTATGTTTTTTGCGAATACGTCCTGAACC
>CALBPU010000029.1 GCA_937899395.1 uncultured Fretibacterium sp. | reverse complement strand
TTAACATTATTCTAAGCGTTTTTATTATAATAAAAACGCTTAGAATAATGTTAATTCCGAATAACAAACAGAATACGAGATTATTTGAGTTTGCAGGAACTGGAAGATTTGCGTATAACTGGGCATTGGAGGAGGAAAAGAAAAATCATGACGCAGGAGGAAAATTTTTATCCGACAATGAACTTAGAAGACGTTTCACTCAATTAAAACATGAAGAAAAATACAAATGGCTTTACACGATAAGCAATAATGTCTCTAAGCAGGCAATAAAAGATGCAGCGGAAGCCTATAACAGATATTTCAAAGGTGTTACAAATTTTCCAAGATACAAGAGCCGTAAGCGTACTAAACCAAGTTTTTACGTTGATCCTATAAAGATAAAATTTATTCCGACGCATGTACAACTTGAAAGCATAGCTCTAAGTAAAAAGAAAAATCAGCAACATTTGAATTGGTTCAGACTTTCGGAACATGAAAGAGTGCCTTTGAATGCAAAGTATTTTAATCCTCGAGTTTCTTTTGACGGAATTAACTGGTTTTTAACAGTCGGGATTGAAAGTGAGAGTGAGAAAAAATATCCTGTTAATGATGGAATTGGGATTGATTTAGGTATAAAAGACCTTGCGATATGCAGTTCAGGTCATGTTTGCAAGAATATTAACAAGACAGGTCGAGTGAGATGGCTGAAGAAAAGTTTACGAAGGTTACAGCGTAAAATCTCACGAAAATACAATAAAAACAGGAAAGGAGAAAGTTATAAGAAGACACGTAACATTATAAAAAGTGAGAAGAAACTTTTAATAATAAATCATCGACTGGCGAATATCAGGATTAATTACATTCATCAAACGACAACAAAAATAATAAAACGAGAACCAAGTTTTATAGTGTTGGAGGATTTGAATGTGAAAGGAATGATGAAGAATAAACATCTGGCAAAAGCTGTCCAAGAACAGAAACTAGCAGAATTTTATCGAATAATGCAGTATAAATGTGAATGGAACGGCATAAAATTTATTACAGCAGACAGATTTTATGCTTCAAGCAAAATATGTTCGATATGTGGTAATAAGAAGTTAGATTTAAAATTATCAGATAGGATATATAAATGCGAGCATTGCGGAACTGTAATAGACAGAGATTATAATGCTAGTGTAAATTTGTTTCATTATGGAAAATCAATAATCAATCACTGAAACGAAATTATTGATTATATACCGATACGTTAGTCGGGAATTTAAGCCTCTGGAGCGTTACACCAAACGTGAGTAGCAGAACCATCGCAAAAGCGGACGCGTTGAATGAGGAATGAAACATAAGAGTTATTTTGTAACTTTTTATAAGTTTTCTGTAACGGATAATTATTAATGCGTAAAATTAAATCGTGGAGTTTATTGTTTGTAATGGCATTTTGTGTCTTAGTGTTTTCAGGCTGCGGAGGAAGTGTTGATGGAGGAAGCAGCAGCGAAGAAACTACAGAAACTAATGAAATCACAAGCATATTAACAGGTACATGGATTTATGATTCGACTGACGGTTATAACGGTTACGCCACTAACACTGAAAATAGTTCAAACAGGGTTATTCTGCGTTACAGTTCAGGGCTAAAAATGGTTTTTTCCGACATAGATTTCAGCGGAAGCTCGGGCAATTATGAAGGAAACGCAAATCTCTTTTATGTTCATTCTTGCGCAGTCTTTGATTATACGCAAGAGACTTCACAAGTCGGAACGATAACAATTAAGAGTTATTCATCAAGCGATGACACTGATAAAACAAAGCCCATGACGATCAGACGAGTAAGTGAAAACGAATGGATTTTAACGCCTGCGTCAGGAAGTTCAAGTATTCCTACCATAACAATTAACGTTTCATCAAACAATAAAGTTAATGTACAGTGGACAGGTTCTGCATATATTTCTGCGCTTCAGGGGACATATAATTATCATATTTCATGTTCGTTTATAAAGACCAGCAGCAACGCAATATATGATGACGATGATGAAAACTCTGACGATGAAGAAGATACAACTATCGCGGATATTCTCACAGGAACATGGCTTCTTCACACTGAAGGTAATGCAAAAGCTACTAATATTAATAACTCTGAGGAAGAATTAATGTTGAGCATGAGTACGGGCAACAAAATTTCGTTCTTCGATTTCGGCGAAATAACTTCAACAGGAAGTACAGATGTATTTTTCTCTCAAAATTGGCTAGCTACAGATGACAATCAATTAGCAACGGGGAAATTTGACATTAAAAGTTATACCGATAATTCTTCAGGGAATAGAACTCAAGAAATGACGCTTGTAAAAATCAGCGATACCGAATGGAGGCTCGGGGGAAGAACAGGCAATTCTGAAACCGTCAATGTAAATATTACTATTGTATCAAATAATGAAATCAGCACGCAATGGAACGGTATTGTTTATAACTCAAAACTTCAAGGCTATTACAATTATGACGTTGAATGTTCGTTCAGAAAGAGCAGCAGCGTCCCAACTTCCGATGATATAACAGTAGCAGATGACGAAACGCTTGAGAGTGTGCTTGAAAAAACTTGGGGAGTTATCACTCAAAACAATCAAATTGAGCTTTCAGGAGAAGATTTTGATATTGAAATGCTCTTAATATCATCTGATATAACGTTTTCTGATGTTGATATTAACGGAGATTCGGGGACTGCGACAATATCATTGGATCAATCATGGCGAATTATATTCAAAGACGGAGATGTCATAGATCGCATTGAATACACCTCTTTGAATCTTAACAACAAGACGATAAATATGACCCGTTCAGGAAATAATAAATGGCGATGCTATTTTGCCTCATCAGGAGACACTGAAGAGGAAGAGACAATCTTAAAAGGAAGTGTTTTGAACGTTCAAATAACATCAAGTTCGAGCCTTCATATAATTCAAGACGGTATTGTTTATTTACACAGCACAGACGGCAAATCATATGCTTTTGTTTATAATCAAAATGAGCTTGATTATTGGGAGAAGTAAAGGTATATGTACGAATTAATTAACGTTGCAGGAGGAAGCTATTACATTCAGAGTCCTGCAAAAATCGGTCTTGTTAAATTAAATGACAATGACGTTTGTTTAATCGACAGCGGGAACGATAAAGAGGCCGGCCGTAAAGTTCGTAAAATCCTTGATGATAACGGCTGGAAATTGACTGCGATTTTTAACACTCATTCAAACGCTGACCATATCGGAGGCAACAAATACTTACAAGCTCAAACGTGTTGCAAAATTTATGCTCCCGGCATTGAATGCGATTTCACAAATCACCCGATACTTGAACCTTCGTTTTTATACGGAGGCTATCCTCCGAAAGAATTGCGGCATAAATTTTTAATGGCTCAGGAAAGCAAAGCTGAATTTTTAACGCAGGAAATTTTACCTGAAGGCTTTGAATTAATTCCTTTGAGAGGACATTTCTTCGATATGGTTGGATTTCGCTCGCCTGATGATGTTGTATATCTTGCGGATTGTTTATCAAGCAGGAACACACTGGATAAATATCAGATAACTTTTATTTACGATGTTGCAGAATATATTTTGACTCTTGAGATAGTGAAAAATTTAGAGGCAAAAATTTTTGTTCCTGCTCATGCTCCAGTAAGTGAAAATATTTCAGAGCTTGCTCAATATAATATTGACAAAGTTAATGAAATCTCTGAAAAAATATTGAAAATTTGTTTAGAGCCGTTAAATTTTGAAATAATTCTGCAAAAATTATTCTCCGAATATAATCTCACGATGAATTTTGAACAGTATGTTTTAACAGGAAGTACAGTTCGATCGTATTTATCATGGCTGAAAGATACAGGAAGGCTTGAAGCATATTTTGAAAACAATTTGCTTCTATGGAAATCTTTGCAATGAATTAATTTCTATGATATTCTACGTTCAGAATTATTTTATAATTTTTAATGAAAGGAAGGTGAAAGCCGTTACAGAATTTTGATAAATTAACTTGACCTCATGAATACGATTGATTATAATCCCGTTCGGTGTTAAGCATTGGCGACTGAATGTTGGCCGTTGGACGGAGAAAATAAAAGCGATAACCAAGCAAAAAGGTTTCGTCCATAAAATGTTCAACCATCGATAGCGAAGTGTAATCAGTCTTATGATTGATATACCGGTACGTTAGCCGGGAATTTAAGCCTCCGGAGCGTTACACCAAACGCAAGTAGCAGAACCATCGCAAAAGCGGACGCATTGAACGAGGAATGAAACAGAAGAGTTAATTTATAACTTTTTATAAGTTTTCTGTAACGGAACTTGTCGGATATGGGATTTCGTACTATTGAAGAGCTTTGCGCTGAAGTTGAAGAAAAACGCACTCAAGCTCTTGCAGGCGGAGGAAATGATGCCGTAGAAAAACAGAAGTCCAAAGGTAAAGGAACTGCTCGTGAACGTATTGCGCAGTTACTTGATCCCGGCTCATTTGTAGAGATTGATGAATTTGTAACTCATCGCTGCAATAATTTCGGCCTCAATGAAAGAAAACCTTTAGGTGATGGAGTTGTTACAGGTTGGGGAACTATCGAAGGCAGAAAAGTTTTCGTGTTCAGTCAGGATTTTACGGTGTTCGGAGGTTCGCTCGGCGAAAAACACGCGGATAAAATTTGCAAAGTTATGGATATGGCTATGCAAATGGGCTGTCCTGTTATCGGCATTAACGATTCGGGCGGTGCAAGAATTCAGGAGGGGATTGACTCTCTTAACGGTTACGGAAAAATTTTCAAACGTAACACTATGGCAAGCGGTGTAATTCCTCAGTTCTCCGTAATCATGGGACCTACCGCAGGCGGAGCTGTTTATAGTCCCGCATTAACTGATTTCATTTTTATGGTTGACAAGACCAGCGTTATGCACATCACAGGTCCTGAAGTAATCAAAGCTGTAACAGGTGAGGAAATTACAAGTGAGGAGCTTGGCGGTGCAGTAACTCATAACACAGTAACAGGCAACGCTCATTTTTGCGCAAAAGATGAAGCTGAATGTTTTGCACAGGTTCGCAAAGTCTTATCATATTTACCGTTAAACAATCTCGATGACGCACCTTTCAAACCGACTTCGGACGATATTAACAGAGCTGAACTTTCATTGCGTGAAATAGTTCCCGTCAATCCTAACAAGAGCTATGATGTTCATGATGTCTTAAAACTTGTTCTCGATAACGGAGAATTTACAGAAGTTCAGGAAGGTTACGCGAAAAATATTTTGACAGGTTACGGAAGAATCGGCGGGCGTTCAATCGGAATTATCGCCAATAATGCTGATGTTATAGCAGGCTGCCTTGACACCGACGCTTCAGATAAAGCATCAAGATTTGTCAGACATTGCGACGCTTTTAATCTTCCTATAGTAACCTTCGTGGATGTTCCGGGATATTTACCGGGAGCTGACCAGGAGAGAGACGGAATTATTCGCAAGGGTGCAAAATTGCTTTATGCCTACAGTGAAGCAACCGTGCCGTTAATAAGCGTCATTCTTCGCAAGGCTTACGGTGGAGCATATCTTGCAATGAGCAGTAAATCTTTGGGAGCTGATGTAGTTCTTGCGTGGCCTCAGGCTGAAATCGCCGTAATGGGTGCAGAAGGTGCAGCAAGCATAGTATTCAAGAAAGAGATTGAGGGTGCTGACGATCCGTCCGCTAAACGTCTCGAAAAAATTGATGAATATCGTGAAGCATTTGCCAATCCTTACAGAGCTGCAGAACGAGGATATGTTGACAGAGTAATCATGCCCGAAGAAACACGTAAAGCAATTTATCAGGCTCTTGAGGGAATTGAAAGCAAACGCGAATCGCGTCCAAGCAAAAAACACGGGGTTATCCCTCACTAAAATATAAAACAGGAGGAAATTTTCAATGCACTTTGAAGGACTTGGAGGAGCAGTAAACGTCAGTATCGTGGCGTTCTCAATCGTTTTCGGAGTTCTTTTAGTTCTCACCGGAGTAATTTTCGGAATGAGGCTTTTTGCAGGCTCAGGCAACGAAAAAAAAAATGATGTAAGCTCAAAGCCTTCATCTCCGGCAGCTAAACCGACGCAAATTTCAAAAGCTCCGTCAGTTTCTGTTGATAAAGGAAAAATTATTGCGGCTATCACAGCAGCTATAGTTGAATTTACAGGAAGTTCGGACTTCAGGATTTTATCAGTCGAAGCTGAAAATCAGGCAATCCCGAGAGATTTTTGGACATCACGTTGGAAGACGGCAGGAATGTTGGCTTTGAATTCAAACAGATTAAATCGAAAATGGAATTAATATAAAACGAAGGGAGAAATTTTAATCGTGAGTAATAAATACAGAGTTATAGTTGATGGTACGGCGTATACCGTTGAAGTTGAAAATCTCGGAGCAGGCTCGACTGTTTCAGCTCCGGCTCCGGCTCCTGTCGCAGCACCTGCAGCCCCCGCAGCTCCGGCTCCAACTCCTGCAGCAGCACCGGCAGCTCCAGAAGCACAAGCAGCTCCTGCACCTGTTGCTGAAAATGCTACGACTGTTGCAGCACCGATGCCCGGAAAAATTTTGAATATTAAAGTTAATGTTGGAGACAGCGTTAATAACGGCGATTTGGTTCTTTTGCTTGAAGCTATGAAAATGGAGAACGAAATTTTCGCTACAGCGTCAGGAAAAGTTACTGAAATCAGAGTTAAATCAGGCGACAGCGTGAACACAGGCGATATATTAATGGTTATTGCTTAAATTCTCTTTTTCTTTTCTTCATAAATTTTTTCCCTCCGGCAAAAAGTCAGAGGGAAATTTTTTTTTACTATAGCGTTTCGTTCATGCTTCCTGTTCTGTAACCTTTGAGATCTAACGTTACGTAAGAGAAACCGAAATTTTTGAGATTATCATAAATTTTTTCACGCATTTCATTTTGAAGTATCTTCTCAAAATCTTCTGGCAAAATTTCAATCCTTGCTAATTTACCGTGAACTCTCACTCTGAATTGGCGAAATTCCAAACTCATTAATAATTCTTCGGACTTCTCAACCGTTTTTAATTTCTCTTCGCTTATCATTTCACCGTAAACAAATCTCGATGCTAAACATGCAAACGAAGGTTTATCCCATGTATTCAAGCCTAATTCTTTCGATAAAGTTCTAATTTCGGATTTATGAAGACCTGCAAAACGTAACGGACTTTTTATTTCAAGTTCCTCAATGGCTTTTAATCCGGGTCGATAATCTCCTAAATCGTCAACGTTTGAACCTTCAACAACATTTGCGATATTATTTTGTTTAGCGATTGATAAAATTTTCGTGAATAAATGTTTTTTACAAATGTAACAACGATTCGGAGGATTATTTTTGAAGCCTTCAATTTCTAACTCGTCAACTTCACAAATTATTTGAGGGATTTTATTTTCGGAACAAAAATTTTTTGCTTCTTCAAGTTCTCTTTCAGGAATAAGCGATGAAGAAATCGTTACGGCAATCGCTTTATCGCCTAAAACATCGTGAGCAACTTTCAGCAGAAAGGTTGAATCAACCCCTCCTGAAAATGCCACTGCGACACTTTCAAGAGAGGTTAAATATTTCTTTAGAAGCCCAAGTTTTTCAGCCATTTATCAATTTCTCTCTCAGCTGATTTTGTGTTATTTTGAGCAACGCTTCCTCTTATTGCTAATGCCCTTTGAATTTCAGCACCCTTCATTAAATTTTTAAGCGTTCTGTCAGTCCTACCTGAGCCGCTTCCCTCATGAGTGCAAAACGGAATAATTTTTTTGCCGTTCCAGTCGTGCCCTTCAATAAATGTATACATGCACATAGGAATATCTCCCCACCAAACAGGATAACCGAAAAATATCGTGTCATATTCCGAAATGTCTTTGTCCTCTAAAATTTCAGGGCGGGCATTTTGGTTTTGTTCTTTTTTGGCTACGTCAATGCAGGTGTCATAGTCGGCAGGATATTTTTTTGCAGGTTTGACCTCGAAAAGTTCCGAGCCTGTTTTTTCCGCTATCATCTCCGCTAAAATCATAGTGTTTCCTTTTTCAACATAACCGACGTTATAGTTTTCATCGGCACGTGAAAAAATTATAACAAGACTTTTCGCATCAGCTGCACAAGCTGCACTAACTACACCTAGAATTATTAAAACCGTTAAAATTATTTTGTGCATAAAAATTTCACTCCTATGTAAAAGAATTTATAAACATTATAAAACATGCAGCCTACTTCATGTCAAGAGTCAAAAATTTTTCAGCAAGATTAAAATTCCCGTAAAAATTTATATGAAGATATGAAGCTAAGATATTTTTGTCGGAATAACCTCCGAAATGTGAAACTCCTGTTTTTCGTCGTGTTAATTCAAATGCGCAAGTATCTTCGTAAAATTCGGGTTCTATTCTTGAGTAATGAAATTCATGGCCGCGAATTATTTCATTTTTACCGCACAAAATATTTTCCCTTAATGCTCTAGCTTCAAAATATCCGATTACAGGTTTATCTGTCATAAATGAGTCAAAAGGAATTAATCCTGCCATATCGAATTTTTCACCGTTCAAATTTCTGATGCTCCTGCATAGATACATTAAGCCTCCGCATTCGGCTAAAATTTTTTTCCTGCAACTTTTAACGCTCTCAATCATTGAAATATTTTCAGAGAGTTTACGGGCAAAAATTTCAGGAAAACCTCCTCCGAATATATAACAATCTGAATTTGGTAATGTTTCATCATGAAGCGGACTGAAAAATTTTAATTCAGCTCCTAAATTCTTTAATGTCTCAAGGCTTTCAGGATAATAAAATGAAAATGCTTCATCTTTAGCAATGCCGATTTTTATTACCCCCTCCGTCTCACTTCGTGATCCACCTCCCCAGCAAGCTGGGCTTTTCATTGCCCTTAACAGGGGCGACAAGGTAAAATCTCGAAATTCTCGCGCCCCCTGAGAAGGGGGAGAGGGCCATGAAATGGCGAGGGGGTCAGTTTTAGGGCACTCTGTAAGGGTGGTAATTTTTAATATCTCGTCAATATTTATTGCTCTCTCAATTTCATTACCTAAATTATCGAAATCAAAATTATTATTTTCGGTAAAAGGCAAAAGCCCTAAATGTCGTTCGGGAATAGTAAAATTTTTTTGTCTTCTTAAAGCTCCTAAGAATTTTATATTAATCCTCTTTAATTCATCGGCAATAATTTTTTCGTGAGCTTCAGAGCCTGTGAAATTCAAAATCACTCCGGTCAAATTTACATCTTTATCATATTCACGAAATCCTAAAGCTATTGCAGCGGCACTTTCACCGAGAGATTTTGCATTAATGACAAGTATTACGGGAGCGTTTAAGAGTTTTGCAATTTCAGAGGTACTGTGAAGTCCTCCGTCATATAGTCCCATAACACCTTCAATAATTGCAATATCTTTTCCGTTTGAAGTGTTAATGAAAAGTTCACGTGTTAAATTTTTATCGACAAGCCATGTATCAAGATTATATGCTTCACATTTAGCTGACCGTCTTAAATATTCCGTGTCAATATAATCGCAGCCTGTTTTATATGCACAGACTTTTAAGCCTCGTTTCCTTAGAGCATTAAGCAGTCCGCAGGTTATTGAAGTTTTCCCGGAACTGCTCGAAGCTCCAGCAATAATTATCTTACGGGCAACTCTCTCTCCAGAGCTTTCCATAAAATCAACGCTACTATCCAAGATATTAAATATTTTGTACCCAGTACAGGAGCATTATAAAAGAACGAATAAACCCAAGGATTTTCACCAACCGGAGCATATTCGGCAAAAAATATTGCACCTGAAACTATGCTGCATGAAATTTGACCGACTGCCGCAACAATTATTCCGATAATTTTCGGGTGAATATCAACTAATCCGACACACATAAAAGCAAGCGGATAATCAAGAGCTGCCTGAATAGGATTTAATATATATCCTCCTAAAACTATTTTCACTATTCCGATTAAAAATCCCGTGAAAAATCCCCACTTGAAGCCACGTCTGTAAGTCAGAATGATTAACGGCACAAGTTCAAAATCTATTGTTCCTCCCTGAGGCATTCTGAAAAGATCAAAATAAGAAAGAACAACTGAAAGAGCAACACATAAAGCTCCTTCAACCATAATAACAGTATTGCTATGTTTTGACGGCATTATAAAATCAAGTCCTCCTGCCTTAAAAAACTATATTAAAATTATACTTCCAACCGCCAAAATTTGTGCTAAAATTTTCTCCAAATTAAAATTATATCTAGGAGGCATTTTTCATATAATGAAAAAATTTTCCAAGTTGTTTTATTGTTTATTAATGGCTTTGTTAGTTTTGTCGTTATCCGGGTGCGGCAGCGATAACGATGATAATAACAACGCTCCAGCGACATCAGCTCAAAGTCATCTTATGGTTTTAAGTTCTCCTGTATTTAAGAAAGGCGAAAGCTACAAACTTTTCAAAGGCAGTAACCTCAGTATCAGAGGAACAACAGCAAAATATTATGTCGCTCCCATTGAAAATGAAGACGATGAGAATATTGTTCTGAATCTCGAATTTACTGACGAGGTAAGCAACGATGTCCCGTACGTTATTACGACTTCAGATGACGACGATTTTGCAGTGTTCGCGTATAATCCGTCAGGCACAAGCTACGATACTACAACAGAATACGGCTTTGTTTCACGTTGGTACGGAGAGCAGCAGAAGTATACTAGCCTTAAACTCGACACTGAAACAGATACATCAGTTAAAGCAGGCGCGATTGGAATAGAGGATCCTTCTGTTATAACTATCACTCTTGACAGCAGCGACAATTCGGCAACTCTTTCAGGAGCAGTTACGGCTGAAGTTCCTGAATATTATTTCACGTGGGCAGTATCACCTGACCATGCGAATGAATTTTGGGTTGATGACGGCGAGCTCGTTGAAAAAGAAAGCGCTTTAGGCATTGACACGACAGATTCAAACGGAGTTTATATTGCAAGAGATATTCGTTACGTTCCTGATTATCTTTCATTCTCTGAAAGTCAAACAGTCCCGAAAGCAAAAGATGATACTGAAAACATGTACGTAGCTTATTACAACACGAATGCTGACGGAGTAACGGCAGAGAACACTTATATTCTTGCGGCACTTCCTACCTCAATGGGAATGGGACAGCCTGGCGGCGAAATGGGACCTGGCGGCGAACAAGGCGGAGATTTTCCGGGAGAACCTCCAAGTGGAGAAGGCCCCGGTGGCGAAAATCCTCCTGAACGTCGTTTTGGTGGAGCTGAAGCTGAAACAGGATTTGACGCTATCGTTTCGACCATGACTCACCTGAAGAAGCATACGAGAACCCTGTACTTCACATTACAAAGCCCGGAACTTATAAGCTCAAAGGAACATGGGACGGTCAAATTTGGGTTGATATTCCTGACAAATCAGTAAATTCAAGTTTGAAAACCAAAAAGGATCCTGAAGCTCAAGTTGTATTGGTTCTTGATAGCGTAAACGTAAATTGTACAGTTGCTCCTGCTCTCGTGTTCAAAAAAGTTTATGAGTGCGATCAGGAAGAAAATTATGCTTCATTTGATGTTGGCTCAGTGCTTTTCAGCGATACAGAAGGAGCTATGGCAGGTGCAGTTGTAGTTATCGGCAGCGGAAGCACAAACACCTTCACGGGAACAAACGTTGCGAGATTGAATAACGTTGAAGTTAATGATGATGATTACAACGACACGTCATTAATCGGTCAGTACGTTAAAGCTCAGGACAAAATGTATAAGCTCGACGCTGCTTTCCATTCGAGAATGTCAATGTTAATCGGTCTTGAAGATGGAGCAACAAGCGGAACACTTAACGTAATCTCCGACTATGAAGGACTTGACTCTGAAATGCACATGCTTATTGACAGCGGAACGGTTAATGTTACTGCAGACGATGACGGAATTAACGTTAATGAAGATAACGTTTCCGTATTTACTATGGACGGCGGAACATTGACGATTAATTCATCAGGCGGCGACGGAATTGACTCTAACGGTTGGGTTGTCTTCAATGGCGGTACAATGAACATTACAGCAGGAAGTCAAAGAATAAGCAAAGATGGTGAAGCAGGTATTGATTACGAACAATACTATCATATCTACGATGACAATGCTTACAACTGGACTGCGGCAGGCAGAAACAGCGGTCAGCCCGGAGATAATCCCGGCGGTAATGAACCTGGTAATGAACCAGGAAGCGAACCTAGCGTTGACCTTGAAGATGGCGTTGTACTTAATGAGGATAAATCCATAACTGTAACAATTCCCAACGGCGCAGGCGTTGTAAATTATCAATCGAAGGCTGTACCTCTTGCTTCAGGAGATTTAACCGATGAAGAACGAGAGGAACAAATAGAAACCGAAAGCGATGTATTTGAACTTGTTAATACGGTCAACAATTTCTCAGGCATAAAAAACAGTAAATAATCGAGGTTATTCTTGAATGAAAAAATTTTTCAGGGCATTTTATTTTTTGTTGGCAGCCTTAATGCTTTTATCGCTCTCAGGCTGTAGCGGCGGAGATGGTGAAAGTGTTTACGGCTCTGATTCTAAAGAACAAAATTACGAGGTAAAACAAGTTGCTGTTATAAGTTCACCTGCTCTTGAAGAGTACGGACGATATAAAATTTATGTTGGTTCTGAATTATCAGGCATGGCTAATAACGAACAATTTTACGTCGCTAATGTCGGTGCCGAATCTTCTCAGGCATCTTTGAACTTGGGATTAAGTACCGAAATTTCATCAGCGGATTCGATTGCCGTAGTGAATGCGTCAACAAACAGCGTAGTTTTTGCCTATAATCCTTCAGGAGTTCAGGACACTTGGAAGACTGGAGGCAACGTAAGATATTCGGGCGGAAAATCAATGAAATACAGAAGCCTGACAATCCTAACTTCCGATGATGTTGAGAATGACGAAGCCGATATAGTTTCTGCTTCAACATCAACAGCAAAAGGAAAGACAGAGATTTATATCGGAACTGGAAGCAATTTGAGATTTGTTAAAACTGACGAACAGGATTATTTGCCCAGAAGCGTAAATATTTCGGACGATGTTTTCAGGCTTGAACGTAAGGTCAATATATTTTCAGGAATAATTCTCAGGTAAAGCAAAATAAAAGAGCCTCTGCCGCAAAACAGAGGTTCTTTTTTTATGTAATATTAATTCAAACTTTCAGCCCATTTTTTCAGCTCTTCAACTGACGGCCTTCCGTTCAAAATTTTTCCTTCAAGAATTTCTGCTTTAGGAGCACTGTCTTTCAATCCTGAAACAGCCCTTCCGAAACCGCTTCCGCCTGACGTAGCGAATAAGATTATTTTCTTCCCTGAAAAATCATACGCTTCAAGAAACGTGTTTATTATCGTCGGTGCTACATACCACCAAATCGGAAATCCTAAAAATATTACATCGTAATCTTGAATT